>DATMUQ010000573.1:0-5550 GCA_035563795.1 Terriglobales bacterium
CACCTGCCGCCATATCCGTTACAGCCGTAACCTGATTATCGCCCCTTGAAGCGCGTTTGCAATGTCGCGCAGCCACCATCGCGTCCAATTCCGGAGAGACGTCGAGTGGTGGCCCAATCCGGCCATCGTCGCTCTCCTCGCCGGCTCATAGAGCAAGATGGAACAGGGAGAGATGAAAATGACGGCTCAAGCCACCGCACTCGCGACGCCAGATCCGCAGACCGATGCCAAGTCACGCCCCTTGCATGAATTCGATATGAGCGATCCGCGTTACTATCAGCAGGACATCTGGCAGCCTTACTTCGCCCGCCTGCGGCGCGAGGCACCGGTCCATTATTGCGCCGACAGCCCTTACGGCCCCTATTGGTCCCTGACCCGCTATCAGGAGATCATGCAATGCTCAACCAACCACATCGTCTTTTCCAATGCAGGCAATGGCATCTCCCTCATGGATGTGGAGGAACAGGATATGGACCGGCGCGGCTTCATCCGCATGGACCCGCCCCGGCATACGGCGCAACGCAAGGTCGTCAGTCCGATTTTTGCGCCCAGCAATCTCAAGAATATGGAAGCGCTGATTCGCCGGCGCACCTGCGACGTCCTCGACGCCCTGCCGCGCAATGAGACCTTCGACTGGGTCGAGCATGTTGCGGTCAACCTGACGACTATGATGCTGGCGACCCTGCTCGACTTCCCGTTCGAGGAACGCACCAAGCTCACCCATTGGTCACAGGTTGCCATCGCCAATCTCGCGGATCCGGATTCGCCGATCCGGACCGAGGAAGAGCGACGAATTGAGATGCGGCAGATGGCCGAGCATATGCGCGGGTTGCTCGATGAGCGGCGCGATCTGCCGCCGCATTTCGACCTGATCTCGATGCTCGCCCATAACGAAGCGACGCGCGACATGCCGTTCCCCGAGCTGGTCGGCAACATGATGCTGCTGATTGTCGCAGGCAATGACACGACCCGCAACTCGATGAGTGGCGGCCTGCTGGCGCTCCACGAATTCCCCGGCGAATATCGCAAACTGCAGGCCCATCCGGAATTGGTCGAGACCACCGTCCCGGAGATCATCCGCTATGTATCGCCGGCGATCCATCTCCGCCGCACGGCGATGCGGGACACGGTACTCGGCGGTCAGCCAATCCCCGCCGGGGCCAAGGTGATCCTCTGGTACATTTCCGGCAATCGTGACGAAGAAGCAATCGATCAGCCCGACCGCTTCATGGTCGACCGGCCGCATGCCCGGCAGCATGTGGCTTTTGGCGCCGGCATTCATCGCTGTGTCGGCGACCGGCTGGCGGAACTGCAGCTGCGTATCCTGTGGGAGGAGATCCTGCCGCGCTTCCCGATGATCGAGGTCGTCGGTGAGCCGGTCCGCAGCTATTCGAATGTGCTGCGGGGCATCCGCTCCCTGCCGGTACGGATCCCGGGCTGAACCCTTATCACATTGATTGGGGGCCGCCCGGTCGCCGCTGGTCAGACAACCGGCGGGAGATCGACCTTGTAGAGATCGCGGTTCTTGAGATCCTTCAGGGTCACGGTCATGACCTCGGTCGCCGCGTCGATCTTCACATGGCCGAAGAACTGCATCTCGGCGGCCGGCGAGAGATTGGCCTGCCCCTGATCCGGCGCCTTCTGGAACTTGAGCTGCGGCCCGAAAGTGGCATCGAGCTCATTGGGCCCGAAGGTGCCGGCATTGATCGGCCCGGAGACGAATTCCCAGAACGGCTCGAAATCCTGGAATTGGGCCTTGTCCGGGTCGTAGTAATGCGCCGCCGTATAGTGAACGTCGGCGGTCAGCCAGACGGTATTCTTGACGCCGTTCTGCTTCATGAAGCGCAAAAGATCGGCGATCTCCAGCTCGCGGCCCAAAGGTGCACCATTGTCGCGATTGGCGATCGCTTCGTAGTTTTCCGTGCCGTCCTTCAGCGGATCGGGTACGACCAGGCTGATCGGCATGTCGGAAGCCAGCACCTTCCAGGTCGCCTTACTGGCCAGCAATTGCTGCTTCAACCAGCGGATCTGCTCCGCGCCCATGAAGGCACTGTCGGGCCCGAGCTTATCCTGTCGGTTCCTGGAATTGTCGCCGCGATAGCTGCGCTGGTCGAGCATGAAGACATCGAGGCTGGGGCCGTAATGGATCACCCGGTAGACCTGGTCGGCACGCTGGGCATCGAGCCGCAGCGGCATATATTCGTGCCAGGCCCGGCCGGCATTGGCCGAGAGCAGCGCGACACTTTTGATCTTGTAACGGTCGTCGTCGAGAATCTGGTTCGGATACCAGTTGTTGCGGGTCTCATGATCGTCCCACTGCGCGAGGATCGGCACCGTCGCATTGAAGCCACGCAGATTCTCATCCAGGAGATTGTATTTGTAGTTGCCGCGATATTCGTCGAGCGTCTCGGCGACCTTGGATTTTTCCTCGCTGGTGACGTTCTTCCAGATGCTGCCATCCGGCAGGGTCACCTGGTCCTTGAGCACGCCATCGGCATAGATGGAATCGCCGGAATGAATGAAGAAGTCCGGCTGCAGATTGGCCATCTCCTTCCAGATGGTCATGCCGCCGATCGCCGGATTGATGCCCCAGCCCTGCCCGACCACATCGCCACCCCAGATGAAGGTGACGTCACGCAAGGCACCCGGTGCGGTACGGAAGCGGCCGATCACCGGCTCGCTCAGGCTCTGCAAGTCGCCGAGATCCTGGAAAGTCACCTTGAAGAAGACGTCCTGCCCGGCCGGCAGATCGCCGAGCTGCAAGCGGGCGGTGAAATCGGTATCCTGCAAGGCGGCCGGGCCGATCTGGCGCTTGCTATCCTTGAAGCTCTCGGTCAACGCATAATCGACGATCATGCGGGCCGGCCGATCGGCGCGCGCCCAGACCACGCCGCTATCAAGACCGATATCGCCGCTCTGCACCCCATGAGTCACGACCGGCGCGGTGTCCCTGAGCTTCGCCAGGCTCGGCTTGGGGAAAAGTGCCGCTGCGCCGAGCCCGAGCATCACCGTGCCGCCACCGAGAACACCTGTACGCAGTAAGCCGCGACGGGAAGTCGGCAGCAACAGTCCCGGGGTAGCGACGGAACGACGAGACAAGCGCGGCATGGCAGCTCCTTGACGGCCGGAATACCACCAGAGCCTATCGCTTCTCCCGTTGCAATTACATGAACAGCATGTGGTTCTTTGATAACCCGGGAAATGTCAGAAGGGATTGGCCGTCGGCCGCACCGTGATCTCGCCGACATCGACTGCCGCCGGCTGGGCGATGGCAAAGAGGATGGTGCGGGCGACACTCTCGGCCGAAATGGCGATGCTGCGCTGCGCCCGCATTTCGCAGCGAGCGGCCGGATCGGCAATATGGTCAGCCAGTTCCGAGAAGGCCGCGGTGGGATTGACCAGCGTCACCCGGATGCCCTCGTGCTCCTGCCGCAATCCATCGGAAATTGCCCGGATCGCCGCTTTCGTCGCGGCATAGACCGCCGTCTGCGGGCCGTTCTGCCCGACACTGCCGGCGATATTGATGATCTGCCCCTCGCCTTGCGCCTGCATGACCGGCAGCACCGCGGCAACCCCATACAGCGCACCCCGCAGGTTGACATCGATCATGCGATCCCATTCATCCGTCCGCACCGCGCTTAGTGGCGTGGCATGCAGCACCCCGGCATTGTTGATGAGGACATCGAGGCGGCCGAACTCATCCAGGGCAGTCGCGATGAAGGCTCCCATCTCTGCAGGCTGGACGACGTCCAGATGATGGTACCGCACCGAGCCACGTTCGGCCGTGATTTCTTCGGCAACCTGTGCCAGCCGATCAAGCCGACGCGCACCCATGATGACATGGGCCCCGGCCAAAGCCAGCAAACGCGCCGTCGCCGCACCGATGCCGCTGCTGGCACCGGTGATGGCAATGACTTTGCCGGCTAAAGGCTTCTCACCCAGGCCGGCACCCATTTCCGCCGCCATACGGTTGATGCGCGGCTGCAGGATCGTCGTGTTCATGAAGACCTCATTTCTGAAAATCCGCGGATGCGGCGCGTGGCGGGAAGGTTGTGGCACCCTGGATGAGCGCAGTGAGCACCGATCCAGGGAATCTGCTAACGATCGAAAATTTAGTAAGCAATGACTTTTCTTATGAGGTTGGCAAAGACCGGCAGGCCCGGCCGCGCGGGGCGGTCAACGCGACGGTCGATCTGATAACCGGCATCGCGGATGCCAGGTTTGCTGCGGCCGGACAGCCGCAATTGCGCCCGCTCCGACCCACGCTTGCTGGTGGCCGGATTGGACATACGGGTATTGATCTCAACCGTGGGACCGCCGAGTTCGCGCGTCAGGATCTCCTGCCGGCGCATGCGTTCACGGATGGACGGGATCTTGGCTGCCGACATGGGGGGACCTCCTCTAAAGGCAGTTCGGCGCGAGATCATTTAGGCAGCCATCGCACGTTAGCGAATACCCAAACTTATCGTCTTCTTGCCTATTTCTATATTTAGGGCGAGGACCTATTGGATTTTCCCGGCATTTCCTATCTTATTCATATCAATCGCCACATAGGGATGAGATATGACAGAACTCCTGACACGGCCGCTCCTGGCGCCGGAACAGCAGGAAATGCAGGCTAGGATGGTCGCCCTGATGAACCAGTTGGCGCCCAATGAGGGGATCACCTATCCCGGCCTGGAAGGCGTCAAGCTGATGCGCGCCAACCACTCGCTGCCGCGCAGCCCCGTACTTTATGAGCCTTGCATCGTCATCATCTGCCAGGGTCGCAAGATCGGCCATCTTGGCGAACAATCCTTTGTCTATGACGCGCAGCAATACCTGGTGCTGTCCGTCCCCCTGCCCTTCGAGAGCGAGACCCATGCCAGTCTGGAGGAGCCGCTGCTGGGCATGGGGATCGGCCTCAATCTCAGCGTCGTCGCCGAACTCCTCCTCGCCCTCGATGAATCGACCGGCTTCACCGAGAACGAACCCAAAGGCATTTGCGCGACGGCGATGGATAGCGATCTCGCCGATGCCATCTGCCGCTTGCTGCATGCCTTGCGCTCGCCGGTCGAGATGCGGGTGCTGGGGCCGGCCATCCTGCGGGAAATCTACTACCGCGTCCTGTCCGGCCCGCAGGGCAGCGCCATCCGCGCGGCACTTGCCCATCGCAGCCAGTTCAGCAAGGTGGCGAAGGCGCTGCGGCGTATTCATGCGGAGTATCACAGCGATCTCGACGTTGCCAAACTGGCGGACGAAGCCGGCATGAGCATCCCGGCCTTCCACGCGACCTTCAAGGCGGTGACGGCGACATCACCCATCCAGTATGTGAAGACCACGCGCTTGCATAAGGCGCGCTTGCTGATGGTGCAGGACGGGGTCAGTGCGGCGGTCGCGGCGACCCGCGTCGGCTATGAAAGCGCCTCGCAGTTCAGCCGGGAATTCAAACGCTTTTTCGGCCGCACGCCACTGGAAGAGACCCGCCAGATGAAGCATTTCCTGGAGCCCGCCGAGACGGCAAATACGGCGCGCTATGTGACAGTGCAATAGCTTCGCAGGAACCGGCCC
>DATMUQ010000574.1:0-3602 GCA_035563795.1 Terriglobales bacterium
TCGGCAACGGTGCGGTGACCGGGACCATTCATTCCGGCAATGGCGACACGGATGGCAGTGGCATGAGTGCTGCGGATACGGGCACGGGCAGCGGCGATACGACCGATAGCGGCGGTACCGATATCAACGGTTCCGTCGGCAACGGCAGTGTGACGGGAACGGTCCATGTCGGGAGTGATGGCAGCGTCGATATCAACGGCTCGGTCGGTGGCGGTAGCGATAGTGGTGGATCGGCTGCCAGTGGCGCGGCTTCCAGTGGCAATTCTTCTTCAACCGGCGGCGGCGCGGTCAGCGGCAGTGCATCGCTCGGCGGTGGTGCCGTTCATGACGCCTTGGGTGGTGCCCTGGCGGCGGCTCATGACGCGATCGGCGCGGCCTTGGGTGGCAATGGCGGTGGTGGCGGCGGCAGCGCCGCGAAGGGTGGAAAGTAGAAAACCGGGCGGTGGTGTTGAATGAGGCCGGGCACAGGCCGGCCTCATCAATCGACAGCAGCGGGCTTGGCTTGCCGCGTCAGAAACCGCAGACGCCACCGCCATCCACCGAGAGGATGGCGCCGTTGACGAAGCTCGCCTGATCGGAGGCGAGATAGAGGATGGCATCGGCTACTTCACCCGGCCGGGCCATGCGCTTCATCGGCGAACGGGCATCGGCGGTGGCGAGATAGGCGGTGGCATCGCCGCTGGCCTTGGCTGCCTGCTGGATCATGTCGGTGTCGACATTGCCAGGGCAGACGCAATTGATGCGGATGTCGCGCGCGAGTTCCAGCACCATGGCGCGGGTGAGGTTGACGACGCCGGCCTTGGAGGCGGAATAGACGGCACCCAGCGGATAGCCGATCAGCCCGGCATCAGAGGCGATGTTGACGATGCTGCCTTTGCTGGCCTTGAGGGCGGGCAGGGCGGCTTGCGAGCAGAAGAAGGTGCCGGCGAGATTGGTGTTGATGGTGCTGTCCCAATGCGCCTGGTCGACTGCCTCGACCGGGACCTCGGCGAAGACGCCGGCGGCATTGACCAGGACATCGAGGCCGCCGAGTTCGGCCACGGCCTGGTGCAGCACGGCAGCCGCCGCCTTCTGGTTGCCGATATCGCCGATCGCCGGCACGATCCGCACGGCCTCGGAATCATGCCGGGCCAGGAAGGCGTCATAGGAGGCGCGCGACGTGGCGCCGATGGCGACCCGCGCCCCTTCGCGCAGGAACGCCTCTGCCGTCGCCGCGCCGATTCCCCGCGCTCCGCCCGTCACCAGAATCCGTTTGCCGGCGAAACGCGCCATGACCCTTGGTCCTTCCCCTGTTTTCTTCTTTCCTTGCCGGTGCCGAAACCCACAACCCGACTCACCTTGCCGACAACCCCTTGCAGGTGCAAGGGCGGATGATGGCGGGCAAAATCATCGCCATTTGATAAATTGAGCCGCGCGGTGACGCCGGCGGTCAAAGCCGGTCGGGTGCTTTGGCTGTCTCATCGGAGCAGAAGAACCGCATTGTGTCACCGGCGACGATCAGGGCCGTGCTGACGCAGAGATCGTGGACACCGAAAATAACACACCGAAAAGATCATTTTGGGAGAAGACCGTGAGCAATGTGGCGACGCTTGAGACGAAACCCGCGCAGTTGAATATCCGCCGCCTGTCCGGCCGGATCGGCGCCGAGATCCGCGACATCAAGGTCGGCAGTCACCTGACGCCGGCGGAAGTGGCGGCGATCCGCCAGACCTTGCTCACCTATCGCGTTGTCTTCTTCCGCGACCAGGACCAGCTCACCGATGCGGAGCAGGAAGGCTTCGCAAAATTGCTTGGCGATCTGGTCCCGCATCCGACCGAGAAGGTCAAATCCGGCACCATGGGCATCCTCGAGCTCGATGCCGCCGCCGGCAATGGCAAGGCCGATCAGTGGCACACCGATGTCACCTTCGTCGATGCCTATCCGCGCTATTCGGTGCTGCGCGCCGTCACCATTCCGGCCTACGGCGGCGACACCATGTGGGCGAGCACGGTTGCCGCCTATCAGGATCTGTCTCCGGCTTTGAAGCAATTGGCCGAGACGCTCTGGGCGCTGCACACCAACAAGTTCGACTATGCCGCCCAGCATTCCCATGGCACGGCGGCGGAGAAGGCGCATTACGAGAAGGTCTTCGCCTCGGCGCTTTATGAATGCCAGCATCCAGTGGTGCGCATCCATCCCGAGACCGGCGAGAAATCGCTGGTGCTGGGATATTTCATCCAGCGTTTCATGGGCCACAACCAGGCCGATTCCAACCTGCTGTTCCAGATGCTGCAGAATCACGTGACCCGGCCGGAGAACACGGTGCGCTGGAACTGGCGCCCGAACGATGTGGCGATCTGGGACAACCAGGCGACCCAGCATTACGCGCTCAACGACTATGACGGCCAGAACCGCACCATGCGCCGTGTCACCATCGCCGGCGAGATTCCCGTCAGCGTCGATGGCCGCCGCTCCGAGATGGTGACCAAGCCGGTGGCGAAGGTGGCGGAGTAACTCTGCCACCTCTATCCACGCGCAACGGCGCATAACCTGTCGATTTGAACCATACGCCGGCGCAGAGATTGCGCCGGCGTTTCTTATTGATCCGGCATATGGAGCAGATAGGTGTAGATGGCGGTGAGATCGTCATCGTCCAGGCGACCGATCGGCCGCCAGGGCATTTCTTCGCTGAGCGGATGGCCATTGGGATCGACGCCGCTGCGCAAGGTGGAGATGAATTGCGCCGTGCTCCATTGCTTGACCAGGCTGAGATCCGGGCCGACCGGCGCCATCTGGCCGGGGACACCGCCGCTGAGATTGGCGCCATGGCATTCGCGGCAATCCTGATAGGAGAGCAGATAGGCGCCCCATTCCAGCGTCGGCCCCTTGGGTGGCGCGATGATGGTATCGGTGCTTACCGGATGACCGGTCGGCAACAACCCGGCCCCCAGCATGACAAGTCCCAGCAGGTTGAAGCGGTCCAGCGGCTCGGGATTGAGCGAACCGGCGGCGGGCACCGAGCGGAGATAGGCGATCAGCGCGATGATATCGGCATCGCTCAGCCTGCCGGCATTGGTATAGGACATGATGGTCATCCAGCGGCCGTCGGCATCGACATCGTTGCGGATGGCGCGGAAGATCTGGCCATCCGACCAGTGCTTCAATTGCCCGCCGGGGGTCAAATTCGCCGACATGAAGGTGCCGACGGGAAGCGGCAGATGCTTGCCGATATCGCGCCCGCCGGTCAGCAACCCGGTGACGCTGTGGCAGGCGCTGCAGAAGCTGTCAGCGATCGCCTGGCCGCGCTCGATCTGTGCAGGTGTGCCGGAGACCTCCAGCACGGGGATCGATGCCATGCGCGCGTCCAAGCGCAACTGGCCGATTCCGGCGAGGACGGTCACGGCGCAGACAGCTGTCACCAATAAAACACTGAAGCCGATGGCGACCCATCGCGCGATCCTGCGCCGGTACCCGACGGCACGCAGGATCCATCTGACCAGCAAAGCACCCGCAATGATGATGAGTGCCAGGCTCGCTGCATTCGTCATGCTGCCCCTTTTTCTGTAATGGCTCCCAGTTCCCCTATCGGTTCCTTACGCCCGGATCGGTGGATGCTCCGGAT
>DATMUQ010000575.1:0-12439 GCA_035563795.1 Terriglobales bacterium
GTTTCCGGGCCGGAAAGGCAAGGTGCGCGGATTTTGCCCGTCCTGCCAGTCCTCACTTGCCCCGGCGCGACATGAGTGCGATGAAATACTCACCATGACGACTTCAGAGCCCGCTTCCGATCCGGCGCCCGCTTCCGACCCGGCTTCCACCCCGGCCAGGAATGCCGCGGACGCCCCTGAACCGGTGCCACCCGCCGTCCCGGCGGCAGCCGAATCGGCCGGTGAGGCGTCTGCAGGGGCACCGGCATCGGGCCCCCATCCCGCTTCCGGTGCGGCGGCGGCCGGTTCCACGGAAAAGCACCACGCAGACGAGATTCCTAGCTTTCGGCTTTATAGAATCTGGCGCGATTTCCTGACCGGGCTTGGCTTCTTCACCCGCCTGCCGGTTCCGGCGACCGATGAGCCGCTGGCGGAGGCAGCCCTGGCTTTTCCCGTCGTGGGGGCTTTTATCGGGCTTTGTGCCGCGGCCTTCTATGTGCTGGGGCTGTGGATCGGCTTCTCGGCCCTGATGTCGGCCATTCTCGCCGTGGCGGGGACCGCGCTGCTGACCGGCGCCCTGCATGATGACGGCCTCGCCGATTTTGCTGACATGCTAGGGGTGCGCGGCGACCGGCTGCGCAAACTGGCGGTGATGCGGAACAGCACTATCGGCAGCTATGGCACCTTGGCCCTCGTCTTCATCAATTTGCTCAAGGTGGCTGCCCTGGCGGATCTCGCTTTGCCGGGGCAGGTATTCGGCGCCCTGGTGGCGGCGCATGCGCTGAGCCGTGGCGTGCTGCCTTTCATCATGCGCAGCTATCCGCTGGCCCGCAGCAATGGGCTCGCCGTCCATGCCGGCAAGCCGCCTGTGCGCACGACCTATGCTGCCCTGGCGCTTGGCGCCTTGTTCGCTGGTTTGGTCGGCGGTCCGGGTGTAGCGATCGTGGCAAGCGTTGCCGCTTTCGTCGTCGCTTTCCTGGTGGCCCATATCGCCCATCGCCAATTGGGCGGCTATACCGGCGATGTCCTTGGCGCCGCCGAGCAGCTGATCGAAGTGACGGTGATCCTGAACTTCGTCAGCCTGGTATGACCTGGCGCCATGACCCCAGCCGCGATCAATAGGAACTGAGCAGGCCGATGACGGATATTGTCACGCGCTGGTGGCTCTTGCGTCATGCGCCGGTGATCGGTGCCGATGGGCGTCTCTATGGACAGGATGATCTCGACTGCGATTGTTCTGACACAGCTCTGTTTGCTGCCTTGGCGCGGCAGCTGCCCGTCGATCCGGTCTGGCTGGTGACGCCCTTGCGGCGCACGCAGGCAACGATGCGTGCCTTGCGTCAGGCTGATGTCGCTGGATCCTCGGCCGGCATCGTCTCTGCCGAGACGGAGGCCGGACTGGTTGAACAGCATTTCGGTGTCTGGCAGGGGCGCAGCTACGCCGAGCTGGAGACAGAGGGCAGCGAAGCCTATCGCCGCTTCTGGCAGGCGCCAGCCGATGAGACGCCGCCGCAAGGCGAGAGCTTTCTCGATGTCGTGCGCCGCGTGGGCCACACATTGCACCATCGCAGTTCGCTGCATGCCGGGCGCGATATCGTCGCGGTCAGTCATGGCGGCGCGATCCGTGCGGCGCTTGCAGTCCTGCTCGATCTCGCGCCGATGCGGGCGCTCAGCTTCGTCATCGAGTCATGTTCCGTGACGCGGTTCGATCAGATCCGCGCGGCCGATGGAACGGTCTCCTGGCGCATTCTCTGCGTCAATCACCTGCCGCGGCCGTAACCCCATCCATGAGCTTCAGCGGCAAGCACCACGGGGCGCCGCGAACACGATCGCGCGGCGCCATCGTCATTCTTGATGCGGTTTCTGCCGTTAACGATTGCCGTTAGCTTCTTGGCGCCTGTTATCGTGTCGCCACAATTATGCCGCAATGGTGTCGCGGATGGGCCAATTGGCTGAAGTTGACATCGCAGGGGCGTGAAAGCCGCTGCACATCCGCGTGACCTGCCGGTATCCCCCGTTGCGCTTGGCGCAGGGCGCCGCTATCTCTTGCTCTGATCATCGCGCAACTGCGCCCCCGAGTCGCCGGAGGATTAATGATGACGCTCGACCGACGTGCTTTTCTGATTGGTGCCACGGCCCTTGCCACCTGCAGTGTCGCATCGACTGCCTTTGCTTTGACCGATCAGCAGGAACTCATCGACAGGGCACGGATCAGCTTCGAGAAGCTGACGGCTTCGCCGGAATTCAGCGAGCTGCCGGGCTATCTCAAGCACAGCAAGGCTGTGATGATTTTCCCCAGCCTGTTCAAAGCCGGTTTCGTGATCGGCGGCGAGGGTGGGACGGGCGTGCTGATGGTGCGCGATCCGGCGAAGGGCTGGAGTCAGCCGGCTTTCTACACGCTCATCTCCGGCAGTGTCGGCTTGCAGGTCGGTGGCCAGCTGAGCGAGGCCATCTTCACGATCATGAGTGACAAGGCATTGAATGCCGTGCTCGACAACCAGATGAAGCTCGGCGGCAATGTCTCGATGGCGGCCGGACCGATCGGCAAGGGTATCGGCGCCGACACCACCACCAATTTCAGCTCCGACGTCTACAGCTTCGCCAAGACCTCCGGCCTGTTCGGCGGCGTGTCCTTCGACGGCTCCGGCATCCTCAAGAAGGATTCCTGGAACCGTGCCTATTACGGCGAAGGCTCGAGCCCCTATGCCATCGTCATCCAGCGGAAGTTCAACAATCCCAATACCAGCGGCCTGGTGAACGCGCTGTCCGCCTATTGAGGCGGGCAACGCGCATCGTCACCTGCCAGCCGGCACGATCCGGATGACATCTTTCCGGCAGGTTGGGTTGCGACAATTCCTCGCGTGCCGAACGGGATGTCTGGTGCGGCCGCGCCGGGCGTTCTAGTCTCGCCCGGCCTCAAACTGCCCGGCAAAGACCCTCCGGCGCGCCGACTGCAAGGAATTGATCATGCCGAAATCCACCATTGCCCGCCTGCTGGTCATCGTCTGTCTGATCGCGGTTGTCGGTCTGACCGGCCTGGTCGGCTGGCGCCTTTATCTGAAAGGGACCGGCCAGGAAACCGGCGCGGTGGCAATCGGCGGGCCCTTCACCCTGGTCGATCAGGATGGCAAGACGGTGACGGATGCCGATTTCAAGGGCCAGCTAACCCTGGTCTATTTCGGCTATACGTTCTGTCCCGATGCCTGTCCGACGGCATTGGGCACGATGACATCGGCGCTCAACAAGCTGGGCGCAGGTGCCGACCAGGTGACGCCGATCTTCATCACCATCGATCCAGCGCGCGACACCCAGCAGGTGATGAAGGACTATGCGGCGAATTTTCATCCCCGTCTGCGCGCTTTGACCGGCAGCGTCGACCAGGTGACGGCCGCCGCCCATGCCTATCGCGTCTATTTTGCCAAGGCTGACGGGGCCGATCCCCAGCATTATCTGATGGATCACAGCACGATCATTTACCTGATGGACCGGAATGGCCACTATTTGGCACATTTCGGCCCGGAGGCGACGCCGGACGACATCGTCGCTGAACTGAAAAAGGACCTGTGATTGTGCTGACGCCCGTCACGACGACCTCCGTCTATGCCGTTCTGCTGACCCTGCTGTTTCTGGCTTTGAGCCTGCGCGCGATGCTGGGACGGCGGCGGGCGCGGGTGTCGCTGGGCGATGGCAGCAGCGAGGAACTGCGCCGGCGGCTGCGGGCGCATGCGAATTTTGCCGAATATACCCCGCTGGCGATCATTCTGATGGGTCTGCTGGAATTGCAGGGCGCCGGGACCATCGTCCTCAATGTCATCGGGCTGCTGCTGCTGGCCGGGCGACTCGGCCATGCTTATGGCATCAGCCGCATTCCGGAGCATTTGACGGCGCGGTCGATCGGCATGGGATTGACCATGCTGTCGATGATTCTGTCCTGCCTCGCGCTCCTGTCGATCGCGCTTTTCGGCTGAAGGTTCGGCCAGCGCGAATTTCTGGGAAACTTCACCTATATATCAATTGATTTTGGTGTCTCTGCGCTGCAACAAAAGCATATTGCGCCGCGAAACCGCGCAGCTTACCGTCGGTTAACATTATGGCGCGAGGCTGTTGCGACAGTTTCGTGTGGTCGAGGTAATCGAGGTTCAGAATGCTGTATCAGGCCGTTGATGCCCAATTGATGAGTCTGGCGCCCGCCCGTTTGGCCGCCCGCTACTGGCAGCATGTGCTGACCCATCCGATGCTACCGGCCTCTTACACCACCGCCGGCCGCGCCACGGCGGCCCTCTGTGAGATGTTCGACCGCTCGACCAAGCGGCATCGCAAGCCGCGTTTCCATCTCCATCATACGACCGTGACGGATGCGAAGACCGGGCAGGCCACGGAAGTGCAGGTGCACGAGGAATACGCGCTGCGCAAGCCGTTCTGCAATCTGCTGCATTTCCGGCGCGATCTGCCGGAGGGCGCGCCGGCACCGCGGGTGCTGGTGGTGGCGCCGATGTCGGGCCATTACGCCACGTTGCTGCGTGGCACGGTCGAGACCCTGCTGCCGGACAATGATGTCTATATCACCGACTGGGCCGATGCCCGGCTGGTGCCGCTGTCGCAGGGCGATTTCGATCTCACCACCTATATCGACTACGTGCTGGAATTCATCCGCCATCTCGGCAGCGAGACGCATATCATCGCGGTCTGCCAGCCCTCGCCGCCGGTGCTCTCGGCGGTGGCCTTGCTGGCCGCTGGCAAGGATGCGGCCCAGCCGCGTTCGGTGACGCTGATGGGCGGGCCGGTCGACACCCGGGTCAATCCGACCGAAGTCAATGAACTCTCCGCCCGCTATCCGCTCGACTGGTTCGAGCGCAGCATGGTGCATAGCGTGCCGCTGTGGCATCCGGGTGCACTGCGCCGCGTCTATCCGGGCTTCCTGCAGCTCGGCAGCTTCGTCTCGATGAATCCCGACCGCCATGTCGGCTCGCATCTGAGCTTCTTCGAGAATCTGGTGAAGGGTGACGGCGAGAGTGCCGATGGCCACCGGCGCTTCTATGATGAATATCTCTCGGTGATGGACCTCTCGGCGGACTTCTATCTCGACACGGTCCGCCATGTCTTCCAGGAGCACAGCCTGCCCAACGGCACCTTCCGCTATCGCGGCGAGCTGGTGGAACCGGCGGCGATCGAGAAGACCGCGCTGATGACCATCGAAGGCGAGCTCGACGATATTTCCGGCGCCGGCCAGACCGAAGTCGCCCATGGGCTCTGTCGCAACCTCGCGCCCGAAAAGAAGCGCCACCTGCTGCAGAAGGCGGTGGGCCATTACGGTATTTTCAACGGCCGCCGTTGGCGCGGTGAAATCTATCCCCAGTGGCGTGCCTTCGTGCAAAGCCAGGGCGCCTGATCTATACTCGGCCTATGTCCGACAAGCTTCCCTTCTGGAAGACCACCAAGCTCGGCCAGATGACCCAGAAGCAATGGGAAAGTCTGTGCGACGGCTGTGGCAAATGCTGCCTCAACAAGCTGATCGACGAGGATACCGGCGAGCTGTTCTTCACCAACGCCGCCTGCAAGCAGCTCGATCTGCGCAATTGCCGCTGCAAGGACTACGCCAACCGCCAGAAGCTGGTGCCCGATTGCGTCAAGTTGACGCCGCGCAATATCGGCAAGATCAACTGGCTGCCGGAGACCTGCGCCTATCGCCTGCTGCGTGAGGGCCAGGATCTGCCCTGGTGGCATCCGCTGGTATCGGGCGATCCCGCCACCGTCCACAAGGCCGGTATTTCCGTACGCGGCAAGGCCATCAACGAAACCAAGGCCGGCCCGCTCGACAACCACATCATCGACTGGGCGTAGCGGCGCTCGCCTCGCTTATTTGGTGAGGGGAGTGTAACCCCAGGTCTTGGCTCTGTCCGTATGTCGAGAAGTATCCGCACATCCGCACAGCGGGGAATGGGGAGAAGGACGCGCTTACCGAACTCTGATGTCATTGCCGGGCTTGACCCGGCAATCCATGTCTGCAGCGAGTCCAATGGGTAACCATGGACCCTCGGGTCAAGCCCGAGGGTGACAAAGGAGAGCGTGATCCCCGCCGTTGGGTCAGCTCGCGAAAACCTGGCTCATATCCTTGAAGGATTTGAATTCCAGCGCATTGCCGCTGGGGTCGAGGAAGAACATCGTCGCCTGCTCGCCGACCTCACCCTTGAAGCGGATATGCGGCTCGATGATGAATTCCGTGCCGGCCCTGCCCAGCCGGTCGGCCAGCGCCTGCCAGTCATCCCAGGCGAGGATGGCGCCGAAATGGCGCACCGGGACATCGTCGCCGTCAACCTCATTGCGCTTGGCAAATCCGGTTTCCTCGGGCCGCAAATGGGCCGAGATCTGATGGCCGAAGAAGTTGAAATCGATCCATTTCTCTGCCCGCCGGCCGATGTTGCAGCCGAGCAACCCGGCATAGAATTGCTCCGTGGCCGGCAGGTCGGCGACGGGAAAAGCGAGATGGAAGGCGGGCATGGCTTGCGACATGGTTGACGGTCCTCGAATTGGACAGCAAAGCTTCAATGAACAGCGATGCTTTCACTCTACAAAGGCAGCCGGCGAAAGCAATCGCCAACCAGTTTGCCGGCGAGCTGGCGCAAGCATCGGATAGCTGGCCAGCGGCGGAAAACCTAAATCTTGGGTCATGAGCATGCAGAGATCTGGAAAACGGAGAAAGGCCATGACCAGCACAGCTATCGCCGAGACCAGCGGCGCCTTTGACCGCAAGCCGGTCGCACAGAATGCCGCCAGCCGGAACGATCCGGCGCTGGCGGCGACGCGCCGGGCGGTGAGCTATATCGAGGAGCGGGTGCGGGATTATCCGGAAGGCCCGGTCACCTTGGACGAGCTGGCGGCCCATTGCGGCCTCAGCCCCTGGCATCTGCAGCGCCAGTTCAAGCGCCTGATGGGCGTCACCCCACGGCAATATGACGACGCCTTGCGGCTGAAGCGGCTGCAGGCCGGGCTGAAGAGCAATACCGGCGGCGGTGTGGCGGCAGCGACCTTCGATGCCGGCTACGGCTCTTCCAGCCGCGTCTATGAGCGTGCCGATGCGGCCCTCGGCATGACGCCGGCAAGCTATGCCCGTGGCGGCAAGGGTGCACGCATCACCTATGGCATCGCCGATTGCCCACTGGGCAAGATCCTGGTTGCCGCCACCGAGCGCGGCCTGTGCCAGGTGGCGCTGGGCGAGAACATGCGGACCCTGATCGGCCAGCTCGAGGCGGAATTCCCGGCCGCCAGCGAGCTGTGCCGCGACGACCGCACCGTCGCCGTCTATATCGACGAGCTGATGCGGCGCATGGCGGGTGAATTGCCGCATGCGGCCTTGCCGCTGGACATCCGGGCGACCGCGTTCCAGCAGCGGGTCTGGGCCGAACTCAGCCGCATCCCGCGGGGCGAAACCCGGTCCTATGGCGCCATCGCCGCCGCCATCGGCCAGCCCGGCGCGGCCCAGGCTGTTGGCCAGGCTTGCGGCAGCAATCCTGTCGCACTGGCTATTCCGTGTCACCGCGCTTTGCGTAATGACGGAAAACTTGGTGGGTACGCTTGGGGAATCGAGCGAAAACAGGCTCTTATTTCGGCCGAGTCGCAGTTACAAAATAGGAATATAAAGACAAGCGAGAAAAAAGCGTAAGTGGTTGAACAGGCTGTTTGAAGGCGCCTAGACTGCCTACATCAGGTTACCCAGAGAATTGATGCAGGCATGCGGAAAGTCCCGAAAAGTCGCGAGAAAATCGCACCGAAGAAGGCTCCCGCCAAGGCTACGGGCGGGCGCGGCAAGCGCCGCCCGATGGCGGAAGCCTCTGATGTGCAGATGCTCAATTTCACCGATCGCAGCGTCCCGCTCGTGTTCCAGCAGAACCAGCGGGCGCGGCGTATCATCATGCGTCTCGATTATGGTTCTTCGCGTATTGTTGTGGTGCTGCCAAAACGCACCTCGCGTGACGAAGGCAAAAAATTTGTCCTCTCCAACAAGGAGTGGATTGCCGAGCGGCTCGATCAGCTGCCGGAGACGGTGCCGTTCGAACATGGTGCCGTGATTCCCTTCATGGGACTCGAGCATCGCATCCTTCATCGTCCGACGGCGCGCGGCGTGGTCTGGTGCGAAGACCAAGAAATCCACGTCGCAGGCCAGGAACTGCATTTGTCGCGGCGTGTGTCGGACTGGTTGAAGCTGGAGGCACGGCGGGAAATCGAAGCCCGCGCTTATGCCAAGGCGGAACAGATCGGCCGCAAGATCAAGCGTATCACCATCCGTGATACCAAGAGCCGATGGGGCAGCTGCACCAGTGAGGGCGAGCTCTCCTTTTCCTGGCGCCTGATCTTCGCGCCGCGTCATGTGATGGACTACGTGATCTCCCATGAGGTCGCCCATCTGCGCGAGATGAATCACGGCCCGCGTTTCTGGAAGCTGTGCGGCGAAATTTGCCGGAGCGTGAATACTTCACGCGAATGGCTTGAGGAAAACGGCACCGAACTTTATCGCTACGGCCGCTGACACGACGCGACCGGTTGATACCGTCGGCTGCCGACGAGTACCGGCCGGTTGCCATTCCCCGATATTTGACCACGATCCCCGTCTCTGGCCGCGCAGAGACAGGCGACGGGCTTTTTTGCGCGCGATCGGGATCCGAACACCCCCTTCCGTGTGAATATTCGTATCTGCAGAACGCAGGAAGTTAATTTTCGTATATCATGATGTGAGTCAGTCATCTATTTGTCATATTACTGACGCGGGAAAAGGTTAAGCTCCGCCCGGCTCTGATTGGCGCCCGGCTCGTGGGCGACCGGGGCCAGCCCATGCTCCGGCATTCAGGCTTCAACTTTTGACAGTTCACCCCTGCGGAGCCGCCGCTCATGAATGCCGATGTGTCGCAAGGCAGGCCATTTCTGGCCGATCGTGATGCACAGCAATCCGATGCGTCCGAGCCCGAGGCGCGGGCGGTACCCTTCGGTAATTCACCGCCACTCGGGCGATTGCGATTGCAGCCAAATGGCGCCCGACAGGGTCAATTGCTGACGCCAGAGACCGCTTCCGCCCGTATCGGCGAGATCACTGAAACGGCGGCGCGTCATCCACTACAGGCGACGGCCGCCCGTACGGCTCCCGGCGGTGACATCGCTTCTACATCGCCTGATCTTGATATGCGGATTGAGCCGCCGCTGGCGGAAATCGGCATCGCCGATTACACCGCCGCTGACGTCGCCATGGCCGCACCGTCGATCACTGCCGAGATGACGGGTGGTGAGGTGCTGGATCTTTTCTCCGCCAATCCCTCGCTGCCGATCTTCGCGGTGGTCGATCGCGAAGGTGGGTTGCTCGGTGTGATCGAGCGCGATCGCCTGCTGTTCCAGTTTTCCCAGCCACTCTGGTACGACGTCTATAACCGGCGGCCGATCGCCCCGCTGGTGAATACGCGCCCGCTCGCGGTCGATGTCTCGACCACCATCGATCGCATCAAGGCGATGATCGCTTTCGACTATCCCGAAGCCATCGGTACCGGCTTCGTCATTACCGAGAACGGTCGCTATTCAGCCGTCGGCACCATGATGTTGCTGCTGGAGCGCACCGTCGAGCAGCAGCATCTGCATGCCAACGAATTGGATGCAGCGCGGCGGCATGCCGCTTCCGCCAACAAGGCGAAGTCACAATTCCTGGCGACGATGAGTCATGAATTGCGCACGCCCCTGAATGCCATCATCGGCTTTTCCGAATTGCTGCTGATCGATGCCTCTTCCAACCGCATACCAGAGCGCCTCGAGGAATATCTCAGCGATATCCGCAGCAGCGGCCAGCATCTATTGGCCTTGATCAACGACATCCTTGACTATTCCAAGCTTGAAGCCGATCGCATGGAATTGGTGATGGAGCAGATATCGTTGCCGCGCCTCATCACGGCGGCAAGCCGCATCGCTTCCGGCCAGGCGACCAATTGCGGCATTGAGATTCAGGCCTCGGCGATTCCGGATGTCATGATCAACGGCGATGAGCGCCGCTTGCGCCAGGTGCTGATCAATCTGCTGTCGAATGCCATCAAATTCTCACCCGAGGGCGAGACCGTCGTAATCACCGCGCATCTTGACCTTGCCAATCAGTTGACGATCCGGGTGACCGATCGCGGCATCGGCATTGCGCCGGAAGATCTCGATCGTATCTTCATGCCCTTTGTGCAGGTTTCCAACACGCTCAATCGCACCACGGCTGGGACGGGGCTGGGACTGTCGCTGAGCCGCCTGCTGGTTGAGCGTCATGGCGGAACGTTGCATCTTGAAAGCATGCCTGGCGAAGGCACCAGTGCGTTGGTGTCGCTGCCACCCGAAGCCATTCTGACCATTGCCTGACAAATTTGCCCCTGGTGGCAATCGCCGCTCGATGCGCGTGATCATTAGGCGATTAGTTTCATTCTTTGCCACCAGACATTCCCGGAACGGACAGCAGCTAGTTAGCTTGTTCCGGCAGGATGACCCCTGTGAGTTCAGACCTAGGGACGCCTGCCGGAATCGCGATTATGGCCGATACTTCATTCCAGACCATCCTGTCGGCGCAGAGAGACCGGCAACCTGCGAGCGCTGGCCATGTCCGGCCTCAGCCGGAGCATAAGACTGATAGATCGAAGCAACCCGGCATCGGTGCCTGGTGCCGCGAGGTCTATCGTCGCAGCTGCTTGCGCCCGAAGAGCTTGTTTGATCCGGCGAGCCCGCTTGGACAGCGTGTCCTCATCCCGGCCTATTATGGAATCCGGCTGGCTTTCTTCACCATACGCGATTGGCGCCCGCTGTATCAGCAGCGTGGCATCGGATTGTTGCGTCAGATGAAGGCGCAATGGACCTTGATGCATCGCTATCGGATCGATCCATCGGTCTATTATTCCTCCCAGCTCTATGAACTGCCGCGTGGCTTGGCTGCCTGCGAAGACTATGTCGGGCGTGACGAGATCAAGAATGGCCTGATGAAGCAGCTGCATTGGTTGCAGCCGAAGGTCTATGGCAAGCGGGTCAGTCTCGGCGACAAAGCCCTGTTTACCCGCCATTGCGTCGAGGCTGGGCTTCCGGTTGCCCGTGTCATCGCCGTCGTCTCCCGTGGCACCTGGGAATTCACCGATGGCAGCGGCCACAAGGCCGATTTCCGCAGCCTGGATCGCGACATTTTCATCAAGCCGCTTTGGGGACGCGGCGCCCGCGGCACCGAATGGTTCACCTGGGTCGGCAAGGATCGCTACAGCGATAAGCGTGGTCGCGTGCTCAGCCGGGCCAAGGTCCTGCGCTATCTCACCAAGCGGTCGAAGAAGGAACCGCTGCTGATCCAGCCAAGGCTGTTCAATCATCCCGAGATCGCCGATCTCGCCCGGGATTCGTTGATGGTCTTCCGTGTCTTCACCTGCCTGGATGAGTGCCAGCGACCGCATGTGACCCATGCCATGCTACGTATCCTGAGCAAGCTGGAGCCGAGCTGGTCGCAGAATGTCGAATATGGTGTCCGCGTCGATCTGACGACGGGTCAGCTTGACCAGCTCTGTGACGACTATCATTTTGCCCCGGATGACTGGTGGGACCGGCATCCGTTTACCGGCGCGCAGGTCACTGGCCGCATTGTCACCCAATGGCCGAAGATCGCCGCCCTGGCCAAGGCCGGCCATCGCGTCCTGGTCGATCGCACCGTGATCGGCTGGGATATCGCTTTGACCCGCGATGGGCCGGTGATTATCGAAGGCAATGCGTATCCCGATACGCATTTCCTACAGCGTGTACATCGCCAGCTGATCGGTGATTCGCCGCTGGCGCCGCTGCTCGGCCTGCATCTGATGCGCCTTGCCAGCTGATCCGCTCGACCCCGTCTCGCTATTTGTCGGCTGATTGTTTGTCGGCCGGTTGTTCAGCCGAGCGGCTTCCTGACCTATTTCCGTAGGGCAGCCCTGCGCCCCGGGCGGTTGAAAGCCGCCTCTGGCTTCGCCATCATCTCCCGCAAATCCCGGGCCGATCGTTTGGGCAAGGGGTGCGGGATCAATGAAGCGGGGGAGCTGGGTTTCATGAAAGTTTTGGTCATTCAGAACGACGCCACGTCGCCGATTTCGCTGGTGGGCGAGCATATCACCGCGGCCGGGGGACATCTGACGACCATCCTGCCCCATACCGGAGATGCCCTGCCGGCATCGCCCCAGGAATTCGATGCGGCGGTGATCCTGGGTGGCCCGCAAAATGCGCATGATGATGCGAATTATCCGGGTTTCCTGCCCATGCTTGACCTCCTGCGCGGGTTTCACGCCGAGGCTAAGCCGATGCTGGGCCTCTGCCTCGGCGGGCAATTGCTGGCCCGGGCCTTCGGCGCCAAGGTTAGGCTGA
Source organism: Terriglobales bacterium (assembly GCA_035563795.1). Taxonomy (GTDB): domain Bacteria; phylum Pseudomonadota; class Alphaproteobacteria; order Dongiales; family Dongiaceae; genus Dongia_B. The sequence goes on from DATMUQ010000575.1 coordinate 12,346, forward strand.
ATGACGAATTCGAATATGGCTATCTGCCGATCGAGATCACTGCGGAGGGGCAGCGGGACCGGCTGCTGGCGGGTCTGTCGCCGGCGCAGCGCAT
>DATMUQ010000576.1:0-4734 GCA_035563795.1 Terriglobales bacterium
AAATCGGCGATCGACAATCCGATCCGGCAGGTGACCAAGCTGCTGCTTTATAGCCTGGTGATCGGCGGGACCGAAGCCGGCCTGCTGATCGTGATGAATCTCGACGGCGCCTTCCAGTGGCCACTGAACGGACCGATCAACATCGTCTCGGTCTCGGTCATGCTGATGTGCCTGACCCGCATCACCATGAACAGCGTGCTGATGACCGCAGCCCGCACCGGCACCATCAGCCGGAACGTCGCCATTGTCGGTGCCGGCGACCATGGCGCCATGCTGATGCAGTCGATCAGCCAGCGCAAAGAACCTTGGACCCGCATCATCGGCATCTTCGACGATCGCCTGAGCCGGGCGTCGGACCAGATCCGCTCCAAGGATGTGCTTGGCACCATCGACGATCTGGTGCATCTGTCGCGGCTCGAACGTATCGATGAAATCGTCGTCGCTCTGCCCTGGGGCGCCGAGAAGCGATTGCTGCAGATCCTCGACCGCCTGAAGGTCATCCCTGCCAATGTCAGGTTGGCGCCGGATGCGATCGGTCATCGCTTCCTCAACCAGGGCTTCGACAAGCTCGACAGCGTCCCGGTCTTCAACATTTTCTCCCGGCCGATCAGCGGTTGGAGTGCCCTGTCGAAATCAATCGAGGACATGGTGCTTGGCACGCTGCTGTTGATCGCGGTGTCGCCGATCATGCTGGCTTGCGCCATTGCCATCAAGCTCGACAGCCGCGGGCCGATCTTCTTCAAGCAGAAGCGCTACGGCTATAACAACAACCTGATCAACGTCTATAAATTCCGCTCGATGTATGCGACCCAGCTCGATGCCAATGCCGCCAAGCTGGCAACCCGCGACGATCCGCGCATCACCCGTGTCGGCCGTATCCTGCGGCGCACCAGCCTCGACGAGATTCCGCAGCTCATCAATGTTGTCCTCGGGCAAATGTCCCTGGTCGGCCCCCGCCCCCATGCCACCCAGGCCAAGGCCGCCGGCAAGCTCTATGAGGAAGTGGTCAAGGAATATGCCGTCCGCCACAAGGTGAAGCCCGGCATCACCGGCTGGGCCCAGGTGATGGGCTGGCGCGGCGAGACGGATACCGAGGACAAGATCATCCGGCGTGTCGAATGCGACCTCTATTATATGGAGAACTGGTCAATCCTGCTGGATATCGAGATTCTGTTCCGCACCGTGCTGGCGGTTCTCGGCGGCAGCAATGCTTATTGAGGTCGCTGGCTCACGTCAGAGCGAATACTGCTGATGGACGGCATGGATCTGATGCCGCCGGCAGACGTGCCGACCGCGGCGAATATGCCGCCTGCCTCCCCGGCAGCCATCCAGGACAGCTTCGTCAGTATCGTCATGCCCTGCCTCAACGAGGTGGGTTTTATTGCCGACGCGATCCGCAGTGTAACACCGCAGAGCCCGACCGGCGAGAACCTGCCCTTCGATTATGAGATCCTGGTCATCGATGGCGGCAGCAGCGACGGCACCCCCGAGCTTGTCATGCGGCTGGCGCGGGACAATCCGCGGATCCGGCTGGTCCACAATCCCCGCCGGCTGCAATCGGCGGCCGTCAATCTCGCGGCGGAATTTGCCGATCCGCGCGCGACCGTGCTGCTGCGGGCCGACAGCCATGCGCTTTATCCGGCAGATTTCGTTGCCACCTGCCTCGCCGCCTTGCGGGCCAATCACGCGCAATCCGTGGTCGTTACCATGCGCACGGTCGGCACCGGCTGTTTCCAGAAGGCCGCCGCGGCGGCACAGAACAGCCTGCTCGGCAATGGCGGCTCCGCCCATCGGCGCCCCGGCCCCTCACGCTTCGTCGATCATGGTCATCACGCCGCCTTCGACCGCGCCTTCTATCGCCTCGCCGGCGGCTATGACGAGACGTTGCGGGCCAATGAAGATGTCGATCTCGACATGCGCCTGCAGCGGGCCGGTGGTCGCATCTGGCTGGAAACCTCGGTGCCGATGACCTATTTCCCGCGCGAGACCCTGCGCGGCCTGTGGCGCCAGTATTTCCATTACGGCCGCGGCCGTGCCCTCACCTATCGCAGCCACCGCTATCGGCTGAAGGCACGCCAATTGGCGCCGGTGGTGGTAACCGCCGGAACCGTTGGCGGCATCCTGCTGGCACTTGCCTTGCATCCGGCCTTCATCGTGGTCCCGCTCGCATACCTGCTGCTCTGCCTCGGCTGGAGTGCCGCTGCCGCCTTACGCGGCCGGGACTCCTGTCTCGCGGCAATGGGCGTGGCCGCCGCCGTGATGCATCACAGCTGGGCTTTCGGCTTCCTCTCGGGCTTGGTCATGCGCATGCCGCGCGGCCCCGCTTGAACAGCCGCACGCATCGCGACCTGCGCTTTCCGCGCATATCCTCGATAGACCTCAGCCGCGCCGCAGCATCGCCACCCGTTCCATCGCCGGATGCCAGCCGTCGCTCTTGCTGCTGTCACCGTCAAGGTCGCAGCGGACTTCGACCACGACCAGCGGCATGCTGCCGCTATTGATCAGGCGATAGGTCTTGCGCGGCGACAAGGAGATCGACTGCTGCGGCCGCAGGATGCTGATCTCGTCGCCATAGGAAACCCGCGCGGTACCGTTGACCACCAGCCAATGACCGCGCGCCGGCAAGTCGTCGCCATCATGGGCCGGGCGATGGTTGGCGCGGCTCCCGCCGGCTTGACGTTCGGCCTGGTGATCGTCGCCCTTTGGTGCACTCCCCTCCTCGCCCATGTTTGGGCTTGGCAGTTCGGCACCGGGCCTGATGGTCAGGCAGCAGATCTGAAAATTGTCTTCGGCATGGACCAGCCAGCGCGAACCCCAGTTCTCTTCCTGGCGCGCGTGACGGACCAGTTCGCTGCGATTGCGGCGGCGCAGGACCGCAGCGATCTCGCGCACCGACTGGACCTGGTCGAGCGAGGCCACGAGGACGGCGTCATCGGTGTTGATGACGGCAAGATTGCTGACGCCGACCAAGGCGGTCAGGCCGGTCGCACCGATCGCCAGGCAATCCCGGCTGTCATGCAGGAAAACGTCACCGCTGGTGGTATTGCCGGCCGCATCACGCGAGGCCATGCGCCACAATTCCGACCAGGTTCCGACATCCGACCAGCCAGCCTCCAGCACCACGGCGCAGGAGCGCTTGGTATGTTCCATCACCGCGTGATCGATGGAGATATTGGGACTGGCGGCAAAGGCATCGTGATCGAGCCAGAGGAAGGTCTGGTCGCCCTGCCGCCCGGCCAGGGCATTCTGCGCCGCCATCATGATATCGGGTGCGAGGCGGCGCAGTTCCTCGAGATAGACCCGCGCTCGGATGACGAACATGCCGCTGTTCCAGAAATAACCGCCCTGTTCGATCATTTCCCGGGCGCGTTCGACATTCGGCTTCTCGACGAAAGTATGAATGCGATGAACGTCTTCCAGCTCACCCAAGGGTGCACCACAGCGGATATAGCCGTAGCCCGTTTCGGCCCGTTGCGGCAGGACAGCGAACGTCACCAGCTGATCCAAGCGCGCAGCGGCCATGGCCGTCTGCAAGGCGCGATGGAAAGCCGGCAGATCGCCGATCGCGTGATCGGAAGGGGCAACCAGGATGATCGCATTGGCCGAACGCTCGACCGCCAGCAGGGCCGCCACCGCGATCGCAGGTGCCGTCCCACGTGCGACCGGCTCCAGGATGAGGCTGACATCGGCCTGGCCGATTGCCTGCACCTGCTCCGCCAAGGTGAGATGCGTCGCCTCGCTGCCGACAATGATCGCCGGCTCAAAGATGCGCCGGTCGGCATAACGCAGCAAAGTTTCCTGCAACAGGCTGCGCGGTCCTAGCAGCGGCAGGAACTGTTTCGGATGGGCCTCGCGCGACAGCGGCCAGAGACGATTGCCGCCGCCCCCGGCCAGGATAACAGGGATCACAATATCCGCAGCTGAGTCCGATGCTGCCGGGTGCTGCCGTGCAGCGTTCCTCGCTGCTGTTTCACCCGATCTGCCGTTGTCGCCGATGCTCATCCTCTCACACCATCCCATGTCGATGCCAAAACGGCGCTGCTCTCTCGGGCGCGCCGTTATCTCGCTTCGACGAAGCCGCTTCTGCCGCCACACTTCCGGCGTCTTTCCGGTTGATTGTATCAACAGGACTATCCATTCGAAGAACGCTGTGCGCCGATGCCCGTTCCTGGCACCGCGTGAAGTTTTTTTGCCAGGATCAGGCACAAATTTGACCTTGCGGTGTTGATCCGGGTTGAACCGTGGACCGTATAGTTTCGAATGGTTCGCCGCAGGGGGGCGGCAGCGCTTGCAACCGCATTGTTTTCATCCATCCATCCTGCGCGAATGCGACATTCGCGGCATTTTTGGTGAAACCCTCAGCCCCGCCGATGCAACGGCCCTGGGCGGCGCCCTGGTTGCCCTCACCCGCCACATACAGCTGACCACCCGGCCACGTATCGCCGTTGCCCGCGACGGCAGGCTCAGCTCGCCGATCCTCGAGCGCTATCTCCTGGCCGCGATTGAGGCCGCCGGCGGTGATCCGCTTTCCCTGGGCTGCGGCCCGTCGCCGATGCTGTATTTCGCTGCCCATTATCTGCCGGTCGATGCCGCCATCATGGTCACCGGCTCGCATAACCCGAAAAGCCATAACGGCTTCAAGATGATGATCGGGCATGACATGGTTCATGGCGCGATGATCGAGCAACTCGCCGCTTTGGCGACCGCATCCCCGGCAACACCGGCGGCCTGCGG
>DATMUQ010000577.1:0-6792 GCA_035563795.1 Terriglobales bacterium
ACCGTTGCTTCTCGACCCGCCACTCGCCGCCATGGCCATGCAGGTCGGAGAAGCGGCTGTTGTCGCCCGTCGCCGGATCGGCGCCGGCATCCATCCGGTAGTGGTTTTCATGCGCCTTGAAGTCGGGGACGACGTTCTCCCAGGACCAGGCGCTGTCACCGGTCTCGGCAGCCCAGCCGTCATAGTCCCGTGCCTGGCCGCGCATATAGATCATCCCATTGATCGACGAGCAGCCGCCGAGGGTCTTGCCGCGGGGATAACGCAAGGCCCGGCCATTCAAGCCGGCATCGGCCTCGGTCTGATAGAGCCAGTCGGTGCGGGGATTGCCGATGCAGTAGAGATAGCCGACCGGGATATGGATCCAGGGGTAGTTGTCCTTTTTACCCGCTTCCAGGAGCAGGACGCGTTTGGCCGGGTCCCGGCTGAGCCGGTTCGCCAGCAGGCAGCCGGCGGTGCCGGCGCCGACGATGATGTAGTCGAATTTTCGCTCTTCCATGGCGCGGCGATCCAAAAGGCGGCCCCCGGGCCATTTCCCGGGCGCGCACGATCGCCATCGTTTTCTCATGGGGTATTCTGGCCGAACAGGCCGGAAAATTTCATAAAGTCATTATTTTTTTCGATGACCTGGGATAAGAAGGGTGGCCGGGAAAGGGATAAACGCCGATGCGCGATCTGCCGCCGATGAAAGCCATTCGTGTCTTCGAGGCCTGTGTGCGCCTTGGCAGCTTCACCCAGGCGGCCAAGGAGCTGAACGTGGGCCAGCCCGCGGTCAGCCACCAGATGCAAGCGCTGGAAGCGGATCTCGGTCTCCAGCTCTTTGAGCGGAAGGGCGGCCAGTCCTTTCCCACCGCCGAGGCGCTGGCCTATTACCGGACGGTGTCGAGCGCGCTTGGCGAGATTGCCCGCGCGACACGCGGCTTGCGCCAGCGCGCCAGCCAGCCAGGCCTGACCCTCGCCACCTATCCCGGCATCGCCATGTTCTGGCTCATGCCCAAGCTGGCCGAGTTGAAGAGGCTGGATCCCGGCCTCGCCGTGCGCGTGGTGACATCCGAGCGGGATAACGACATGCCGCTCGACGATGTCGATTGTGCGATCCTCTTTGGCGATGGCAACTGGCCCGGCTTCGAAAGCCATCTGTTGATGCCGGAAATCGTCTTTCCCATTGCCGCGCCGTCCTTGGCGGCGAGCTTCGCCGGCTGCTCACGGGAAGAGCTGCTGGAGAAGGGGCCGCTCATCCATCTCGATCATCGCGATCAGCGATGGTTCAGCTGGCAGGACTGGCGTCAGCAACGCGCACCTCGCGCGCGGCAAATCGATCGCGGCGTCGAAGTGACCAATCATGGCATCGCCATCCACCAAACCTTGCTCGGCCAGGGCGTGGCTCTTGGCTGGAAAGGCGTGGTCGATGAGCTGCTCGCAAATGACCTGCTGGTGGCGCTCGATGCTGAGCCGATAACCTCGTCGCGGGGCTATCACATCGTCGGATCCCCAGCCTTCTTTGCCTCAGTGGTGGGCGGAAACCTGTTGCGCGCGCTGAAGCCGTGACGCGGCGGCGGCCGGCTCAGTTTGGCCGTGCCGGAGGATCGGAGTAAAGCTGCCGGCCTATCGATTTCCCGGTACCTGGATATGTTCGGGGCGATGGGGCTTCCGTCGCGTCTTGACTCTCCGTCACGCCAGTTATATATCCAAATAGAAATATAACTGTATGGATATATAAATGCCCAACCTCGCCACCGATCCTCTCAGCGTCACTTTTGCCGCACTCGCCGATCCGACACGGCGCGCCATGCTGGCCCGGCTGGCGATGGGGGAGGCGAGTGTCAGTGAGCTGGCAGAGCCCTTCGATCTCAGCCAGCCGGCGATCTCGAAGCATCTCAAGGTGCTGGAGAAGGCAGGCCTCGTCTCCCGGAGCAAGACCGGGCAGTTGCGGCCGCGCCGCCTCGATCTCACCCGGTTGAAGGAGATCGATGACTGGGTCGCCCACTACCGCCGCTTCTGGGAACAGAGCTTCGATCACCTCGACGATTACCTGATGGAGCTCCAGGGCAAGCAGCTCCCCGACGAACAAGCCCCGGGTCAACAAGTGCGGGGCAAACGCGTGGCGAGCAAGCAATCACCGGGCAAACAGCCGAAGAAGAAAGGTGTGAAAAAAGATGTCGGAAAGAAATAGCGCCGCGGCGACGGCGGATCGCGATCTCACCCTCATGCGCATTTTCGATGCGCCGCGCGAGCTGGTCTTCGCGGCCTGGACCGAGCCGCATCACATCGCCCATTGGAAGGGGCCGCATGGCTTCACCTCCACCATGGACAAGTTCGATCTCAGGCCGGGCGGCGGCTTCCGCTTCTGCCTGCATGCACCGGATGGGGCCGAGCACTGGCAGCGCGGCATGTTCCGCGAGATCGTGCCGCCGCAGCGTTTGGTGATGACCCATCGCTGGGAGCGGGACGATGGCACGATGAGCCCGGAGACGCTCATTACCGTGACCTTCGCCGCCATCGGCGTGAAGACCAAGATGGTGTTCCATCAGGCCTTCTTCGAAACCCAGGCGGCCCGTGACGGCCATGAGGATGGCTGGCGTCAGAGCTTCGAGCGCCTCGTCACCCATCTCGCCGCGTCACGGTCGGTTGCTTCGAAAGCCGAGGTGTCAGCATGAAGCTCTATTACTGCGAGACCTTGAACCCCCGCAAAGTCTGCGCCCTGGCACGCCATCTCGATCTGCCGGTCAATTTCGTGCATGTCGATCTCAAGAGCGGCGCCCACCGCCAGCCGGATTTCCTCGCCATCAATCCCAATGGCAAGGTACCGGTGCTGCAGGAGGACGATCTGGTCCTGTGGGAGTCGAACGCCATTATGTGCCATCTCGCCAGGCGGGCGAAATCCGATCTCTGGCCGGAAGATGAGCGGCAGATCGAGGTGATGCGCTGGCTCTATTGGGACACCAACCACTTCACCCGCCATGGCGGTTCGCTCTATTTCGAGAACCTGGTGAAGCCGGCACTCGGCATGGGCGCGCCGGACGAAGCCGCGGTCAAGCAGGCAACGGATTTCTTCCACAGCTTTGCCGGCATCCTCGATGCGCATCTCAAGGGCCGCGACTTCCTGGTCGGCAATCGTTTGAGCATCGCCGATTTCGCCACCGCCGTGTGCTTGCCTTATGCCGCGGGCGCCAAGCTGCCGCTGGAACCCTATGCGGAAATCCGCCGCTGGCATGCCGGGCTCGAAAAACTACCGGCCTGGCAGAAGCCGTTCGGGTGAGGGTATCGCGTTCTTCGCTTACCCCCTCTCCCTAACCCTCCCCCGCGAGGGGGGAGGGAACGCTCTTGCGGATATCACGCCAAGTGATCTTTGGCTCTTTTTAAAGCCATTTTCGGTTGGGCGCTTTTTGCTCCAGGTGTTTGAGGAGCGACTGAAACCGAAGCATGAGATGTGCCACATCACCTAGGACGAGCGCGGTCCGCTCCCTCCCCCCTCGCGGGAGAGGGGTGGGGAGAGGGGGCAGGTGGCACGCTGCTCATGATCCCAGCGGCTTCAGCTCCCCCGCGATATATTCAGCGAGCGCCCGTGCCGCTGGCTTGGTCGTGCGGCCGGCGGTGAAGATGGCGTTGACGGCGAGCAGGCCCATATCCCAGTCGCCGAGCAGGCGCACCAGCCGGCCATCCTCGATCTCGTCGCGGCAGCCCCAATAGGTGGTCGAGACGATGCCGAGCCCGGCTACCGCGGCGGCGATGGCGCCTTCGTGCTGACCGATATTGAGCCGGCTCTCCAGCCGCACGGTGGTCTTGCGGCCTTTCTTTTCGAATGACCAACCTTCCGTCGGTATGCCTGCAGGGCCGGCAATGATCACGTGCTCGGCCAGATCTGCCGGTGTCTTCGGCATGCCATGCAAGGTGATATAGCGCGGCGAGGCCACCAGCAGGCGGGGCGTGCGGGCAATATGCAGCATCTTCGCCGATGAATCGGCGAGCGCGCCAAAGCGGAACACCACGTCGACACCATCGCCGATCAGGTCCTGGCGCTGGTCGTTCATGACGAGATCAATGGCGAGAGCGGGATGCCCTGCGACGAAGCCGGGCAGGCGCGGGATCACCTCGCGCACACCGAAGCCGGAGGAGACACCGACCCGCAAGCTGCCGCGCAAAGTGCCGGTGCAGCGCACCGCATCATCGGCTTCCTCCAGTGCCACCAGGATCGGCTCAACCCGGGCGAGATAATCGGCGCCAGCCTCGGTCAAAGTGACGGCGCGGGTGGTGCGGGCGACCAGGCTGGCACCGACCTCACGTTCCAGCTCGGCGAGGATGCGCGAGACCGAAGGCTGGGAGAGGCCGAATTCGCGGCCGGCCTTGGAGAAGCTGCGGGTGCGGGCGACCCGCAGGAACAGGCGCAAGGCGAAGAAACGGTCAGTCATCCAGATCCCAAATAACTCATAGTTGTCGCCGCATGCTTCCGCCGGTCCGGCGGATCGTCGATCTATAGCGGCGACGCCAGGCGGCGGCAAATGCCCGTCATGACCGGACCGATCGGATAGGCCCGACATGTTGCAGGATAACCCGATGCTCATTGTCACGAATTCGCAACCAAGCAAGCGCCGGTTACGGCCAGTTGCGGCCAATGCTTGACCGCCAACGCTTGACCCATTGCGCCAATCGCGTGCAGCCTGATGATCCTGCCTGAACGCCCCTTCTGAAGCGCAAAGCTTCGTAACGATTCCCGCCAAGACCACCGGAGGAAAGAACTCATGATCCGCTTCTATTTCCATCCCACCCCCAATCCCGCCAAGATCGCCTTGTTCCTTGAGGAGACCGGTCTCCCTTACGAGGCGATCCCGGTCGATACCCGCAAGGGCGAGCAGCACAGACCGGAATTCCTCGCCATCAATCCCAATGGCAAGGTGCCGGCCATCGTCGATACCGAAGGGCCGGGCGGTGGCGAAATGCGGGTGTTCGATTCCAGCGCCATCCTGCTCTATCTCGGCGACAAGACCGGCAAGTTCATCGGCCGGCCGGAGGATCGCGGCGAACTGCTGTCCTGGCTGTTCTTCATCTCCAGCGGCCTTGGCCCGTTCTCCGGCCAGGCGGTGTTCTTCCAGCTGATGGCGGAAGAGAAACCGGTTTATGTCGTCAACCGTTATCGCCGCGAGGCGGAACGGCATTACCAGGTGCTGGAAGACCATCTGGCGGCGCATCACGCCGCGGGCCGCGACTACATCCTCGGCAAGGAGTACAGCATCCTCGACATGTCGGCCTGGGGCTGGATCGACCGGGCGGCGCGGGTGATGCACGGCGCGGAAGACCCGCTCGGCAACTACCCGCATATCAAGCGCTGGTTCCAGACGGTCGATGCCCGTCCGGCGGCGGCGCGCGCCCGGGCGCTCGACAAGAGCCATGAATTCAAGACCACGATGGACGAGCAGGCGCGCCGCTTCATGTATCCGTCCGAATTCCCCAAAACGGCGTGAGCCGGTCTAAAGCCTACGGCCTGCGCCCGTCACCGGTGATGTTGCGGTAAGATTCCGGCTGCGCCCGGCTTCGGCTTCATGTAAGAGCTTTTTACATGAGCTGGAGCCGGGACAAGGACGATCGGGATGGCAAGGCAGGCGGACGGGAAGAGTCCGGCCGCCGCGGCTATCACCATGGCAATCTCAAGGAAGCCCTGATCAAGGCGGCGCTGGATCTCATCAAGGCCAAGGGGCCGGGGGGCTTCACCTTCGCCGAGGCGGCCCGGGCAGCCGGGGTCAGCCCCGCGGCACCCTACCGGCACTTCCGCGACCGCGACGAATTGATGGCCGATCTGGCGCGTCAGGGCTTCGAGCGTTTCGCCGCTTTCCTGAGCACCGCTTGGAACGAGGGCCGGCCGGATATCTTCACTGCCTTCGGCAATCTCGGCAAAGCCTATCTGGCTTTTGCCCGCACCGAGCCCGCGTATTACTCGGCCATGTTCGAGGCCGGGCTGCCGCTCGATGATTATCCCGATCTGCGCCAAGCCGGCGACCGCGCCTTCGGCATCCTGCGCGATGCCGCCGAGGCCCTGTGCCAGACCATGCCCAAAGCGGGGCGCCCACCGGCGATGATGCTGGCCTTGCATGTCTGGTCGATGTCGCATGGTATCGCCTCGCTGTTCGCCCGTGGCGATGGCGGACGCCGGCGCCTGCCGATGAGCCCCGAGGAGCTGCTGGAAGCGGCCATGCTGGTCTATCTCCAGGGCCTCGGCATCAGCGAGAAGGCGCCCTCGCGCTAGCCGCCGGCCATTGCTTCCGCGTCATTATCGGTTGAAGTTCTCCGCCGTTGAGGCGACCATCTGCCTCCGTCCTTGAGCACGAATAGAAGCGAGTTGTCTTTTGGCATATCAGTCGATGATGATCGATGAGCTGTTGGCGACGATCCTGATCGTTCTGACGGCGGCCGCATGGCGCCTCATGCCGGCGCGGCCGGCCTGGCTCAGCCCGATCTCCATTTTCATCCTGTTTGCCTTGCTGACGGCCGTTCTCATCCGGGCCGCCGGCTCTCCCTTCGTGCCGGATTTCGGGCCGTCCTCGCCGGGCGTCACCCTCTGGCACCAGATCATCATGGCCGGGTGGTGGATCATCGCTGCCAAGAGCCTGCTCGCGGTCGCCGAGCTGGTGCTGTCATTCGGGCGCCATTCGCGGGAAACGAAACTGGGTTCCGAGCTGGTTGCCGCCGCCGTCTATCTCGGTGCCGTGCTGCATGTCATCAACACCGTGTTCTCGGTGCCGATCGGTGGGCTGGTCGCGACCTCGGGCGTCATCGCCATCGTGCTCGGCCTCGCCTTGCAAA
>DATMUQ010000578.1:0-4763 GCA_035563795.1 Terriglobales bacterium
AAATGATGGTTGCCGTTTTTCGCCTTAACCGGCGCCTGTTGCTGTTGCTCTTGTTCCGTACGCATGGATTCCGTCCTTGTCAGCCGAAATCACCCCCATCCCGACTATGAGACCAGGCCGCCCCGCCGCCAAGCGATTCCCGTGCGCCGGGCCCGATAACCCAGGCTAACCAGGCCAATCACGCCGGGCGTCCTCGTCAGCTTGATGAAAGCCGGTCGGTCCATCGGCAGGAAATGCAAGGGCGGCAACAGCGCCCCACGGCGCCAGGCGAAACGCTGCACCGAGCCGCCTCGATCCGATCCTGTTCCAATGCCTCATGAAGACGCGACAACTCCGCCGCTGTCAGCAGTCAATGGATCAGAAGGCTTCCACCATCAGCGCCTCATCGATCATGCCGCGCCAGGTGACATTGCCACGCTTCCGAGATTCGCGACGATAGCGAATGACAGAGCCCACCAGGCCCCCAACCGAACCGGCAATAGCTCCAGTAAGAGCACCGTCTGGCACAGAAGCCAGGATTTGCCCGACATCGAAGATCCAGCTCTGCTGCATGAGCCAGATGCCGTATGCAATCGGTGCCGCGCCACAAGCGGCCATCCCCATCATTGCCTGCAGGCGGCTGCGGGCAGCCAGCCTATAGGTGATCAGGCTGAAGACCATCAGGCTGCAGAAAGCGACGATCGTGACCGGGGTGATGAGAGCGCCGCTGGCGAGAACAGCCGTGACCATGACTGCATAGAAGACCATGAGTACGAGGAGATAATAGGCCAAATAAGGGATCAGCGGCAGCAGTATGATGGGCGGTACCATCCAGCCGAACTGCCACAGGGCGGTGATTGCCAGGCCGGGCCGAATTTTCAGCGCGCGCAGGTGGGCGGTCAGCAGATCAAGTTGCGCCTGGCTAACGTCTCGTCGCATTAAATGCTCTCCCCCAACATCCACGCCATCCCCGACACGCAATTCTATCCAGCTGTCCGGCGCGCGAACGCGGTCAGCCCCTGCCGCATCAAAACACCTCTGCCAGACTTACCGCCGGCGAGAAGCGCTGCCACATGCGCCGCGACAGCAGCAGATTGGCCGAGACGATCGCTGCCAACAAGCTCGCATTGCCGATACCCTGCAGGCGGAGCCAGACATCGTAGATGCCGATATTCTGCTGCCACAGCATGAACCAGTGCAGCAGGCTGAGGGCCGCCGCCTGCCCGGGCAGGATGAGCCAGAGACAAAAGATGGCGCGCCAGAGATCACCCCGGCTGTTCCCCCGCCAGAGGAACCAGGCGCAACGCCAGCTCGCAAGGCCGGCGAGGCAGGCGATCACAAGGGTGGCCAGCAAATTGCTCGACAGTGCCGCTTGCGTCAGCGGGTCGATCTCCACCGTCCAGTTTCCATGTCGCCCCGGTCCGGCGATCAGCGCAGCAATCATCGCAGGCGGCCAGGCCACCAGCCCGGCCATTAAGCAGCCACCGAACCAGCCAAGGCCCGGACGCCCATGCGCGAAGCGCTGCGACGGATTGGGCAGCCACCAGGGCTGTTGCTCAGAAGACATCATTGACCTCCGCCGGCAATGCCGCCTCGCCTCGCGTCGGGTAGAGCCGCGCCACCCGCGCCGATTCAAGGAAATAGGCGGTCCAGGATAGCGGCCAGAAGAGATAATTGATGGCGACGATCAGGTCGCGAGTGCCGGTCGGTAGTTGTCGCTCGTCAAGGTCGATCCCGATGTCTATCGCCCATCCCCCAAGAAGAAGCAGCCAGATCAGAATGACCACCAACATGATGGTCGATCTTTGACGCCGAAAGATCAACATGGTGGCACAGATGGCCGCGCCGACGTCAATCGCTAGCCCCAAGGCCAACGCCCAGGGGTGATGCATGTTGAAGCCGTGATCCGACCAGAGGCGTCCGGATTTTTCCAGATGCAGCAGCAGTGCACTCCAGAGGATAGGCACCCAAATCACGCGCCAGAGAATCCATGTCAGGATCCAGGGGCCGAGACTGGCCATGCTTGCCCATAAATATCGGAGCGATCGGTTGTCTTCGAGGGGTGGCAGCGGTTGAGCCGAAGTCGGCAGCAAGATCCTGCCGGCTTCGCGACGCGGGAAAGCAGCGGCGACAATTGGGGATTCCATCAGATAAGCAGTCCAGGCGACCGGCGAGAATATAAGACCGATCCAGTACAACCAGGTATCCGGAGAGAAATGCGATCGAAAGATCGGCCCCAAGAGCCAGAGACGAAACCACTCCAGTAGCGTCGCCAACCACAGGGCGGCGATCATGGCCCAAACCGCCGGCCGTCGCCGATAGAAGGCAAGCAACATACCCGCCACAAAAAGCAGGATCGCCGTGGTACATCTAACCAAGACTGTCGCGTCGGCATGAGCCACGAGGCGACTGAAAAAGTCACCTCCACCAGCTTGGATGAAGACGTATAGCTGGCGCAGAACGGTAATTGGATGCCATACGCACTTCTCCGCGATCAATAACCACAGCCAGGGGCCGAGCGACGCGCGCTGCGCTGGTAGCGTATGAACGGGTCCTGTCTCAGAAGACATCGACATCCGTCACTAGATCACTATACCGACGGCCACCGGGATAGAGGTGACGCACCTGCGGCGCTTCCAGGAGGTAGGCTGTCCAGGCCATCGCTGCCAGCCAGTCGAAGCCGAGTCCGGCCGGATAGGTCGTGTCATCAGGCAGCAAAAGGCCAAGGGCGATGCGGCCATAGAAGAACCAGGCGGCACCCAGAGTTGGTGCAAGCCAGAGAAAGGCAATGAGGAGGCCGATGCTCGACCACCGGCGTCGGAACAGCAACAGGCCCAGCATAGCGACGGATATCAGCGCGAAGACATATGCAGGCGCATAGGGATAAAGCAGTTCTGAACGCAAGTCCCAGAGCAGGCTCAATGATCCGGCTGGCAGCTTATCCATGAAGCGATAAACTGCCCAGGCTGGAGGGATCAATAGGGCTAAAGCCAGCAACGCCAACCATGTTCCCGACAGGCCGCGTGGCAACTTAGCCGGCGTCGCTATGGTACTCGCCCTCTCCCCTCCCGCGACAGGCACGGGATAAAGCAGCCTCAGGCGTGGCGTCGCCAGCAGCAAGGCCAAACTCCCCAGCATGAAAAAAGGACTCTGCTGCAGGAAATCGTCGATCGTCACATTCCAGGATGGATGAGGAATCAGCATCCTTTGCAGTGCCGCATTGCCGAACAGCGGCAGCCAACCGAGACAGACGAAGATCACCGCGCTCGCCCAACCGCGACGCGTCGATGAAATGAGCAGGGATAGCCCGGCCAGCATCATACAGACCGACATGAAGTCGATACTGAGTAGTTGATATCCGAGAATCGGATTGCTGCTGAGAAGCGCCAGAATAGCACTTGCATTATTGAGCGATACGATCGGTGAGAATGCTCCACCCAGGACCATGAAAGCGATCAGGAAGCCGAAGGGTTTGCCAAAGCTCGGCCGCGCGGGCGCCGCGCTCACATGTGACGCCGACTTGGCGTGACCATTGGCATCTACGGCCGGGCTGTCGCTCACCGGCTCATGCGTCGACAAATATGACCCTGGCGAGCCAATCGCCCCCGGACTGTCAATCGGCAAGCGGTGATCCGGCTGGTTGGCAGCAGGATCTGTGGCGTTGACGGTCATTGCTGGATCTCACGCATGAATCAAGAGTGATGTTCAGGCATCAAGGCTCACACTATCGCTGCCGGTGGCACGACCGCCCAGCGGCTGCAGCAGGCCAGGCGGCCGCGCGAAAGAAGTCCCGTAGCCATTGTCGATGTGCCCCAAATCCGCCGTCCCCTTACAACGCTGTCTGGTAACCGGGCCCATTGTCGGAATCCGCCGCGGCCTGATCGCGCCAATATTTGGCACGACTGGGATCTGCCGGCACGAATTTCCCTTGTTCATAGAAGTCGGCCAGATGCTTCTCCGCCACCGGCATGTGCTGCTCGGCCGAGCGCTGGAACAATTTGATGCCCTGGTCGGGATCGGCGGGAACGCCAAACTGCCCTCCCATATAGATGATGCCCAGAAGAGCTTGGCATCCCGCGCCACCGCGCGAACCGCTGGGATGATAGGCAGCCCCGCTGCCTTGCGGATCGGCGCAATGCTGCAACAGCTTCAACGCGCCGTCGACATCTTGCGGCATGCCGTCACCTTTCAACATTGACTGGGCAAGCCGGGTGCTGGCGATATCCTCGCCTTGCGCGGCGGAGAATGAATACCAGCGATTGGCCAACACTTGATCCCTGGCGACGCCGAGGCCCTTTTCATAGGCATCGCCGAGATGCGTTTGGGCCGGCGCATAGCCGGCCATCGCTGCCATATGGAATTGCCGCGCCGCTTCGGCGGGGTCGCGAGAGACGCCGTCGCCGGCGCTGTACATTTCGCCCAGCAGGTAGCGCGCGATCGGGTTGCCGGCTTCCGCTGCCGCGCGATAGGCGGCCGCGGCGGCTTGATCATCATGCTTGCTGTCCAGCTCCTCTGCCTTCAGCAGAGCAGGATCACTCCGCGCCGCCTGATGCGCTTCGCCATCGAAAGGCTTGATCGCTGCCGGCGGTGGCGGCAGAGCATTTGCCTGCCCGTTCATGCCGCCGTTCGACGCGCAACCTGCCAGCATCAGCAATGTCGCCGCTATGCCGCATCGTGCAACGATGCGCCCCCGATTCTTCTGTGCCACCTATTGTCCCCCAAGACGATCTCCACCAGCGCTCCCCAGCTGGCGATATGCAGCCTATCGGCTCGCGTCGGAGCCG
>DATMUQ010000579.1:0-2968 GCA_035563795.1 Terriglobales bacterium
GGTCGGGAATACCTTGGTGATACAGGCGGTGCGCAGCCCCGCCTCGCTGCAGCCCACGACCGCGCGCAGCCCCGAGCCGCCGGCGCCGACCACCACCACGTCGTAGACGTGATCGATGAAGGGATAGGCCGTGCCGTTGATATTGGGAGCAGCCGTGTCTTTTGTCTCAGCCATGATCCGGTTCGATCCTGTTTAAAAGGCTCATCTACTCGAGGGCTCAGTGGCCAAACGCGATGACCAGCAGCGAGATGATCGCCGCCATCGCCAGGGCAAAGCCGGCGAATTGCACCAGGACGATCAGCACCATGCGCGAACCATGCCCGTGGATGTAGTCCTCGATCACCACCTGCAGGCCGAGCACGGCGTGATAGAACAGCGCGCCGATGAAAAGGATCATCACCCCGAGATTGACCGGCGATCCCAGCCAATGCGCCACGGTGGCACGGTCGGCCCCGGTGATGCAGATCAGCGAGGCGACGAACCAGAGCGAGAGCGGGATGAGCGCGATCGCCGTCAGGCGCTGGTGCCACCAATGGCCGACACCTTCTTTCGCCGAACCGAGACCGCGAACGCGGCCGAGCTCGTTGCGCAACCCTCTTTGATTTGCCATCAGAAGCCCCCTCGCGCGGCGTAACCGATAATCCAGGCCAGCAATGTCAGCACCACCGTGCCGATGATCACCGCCCAGCCGCTGCGATAGGCCGCCGGCAGCTCGAAGCCCCAGCCGGCATCCCAGGCCAGATGACGAATGCCGTTGAAGAGGTGATAGAAGAAAGCCAGGGTCCAGCCGAACAAGGCCAGGCGGCCGATCCAGGAACCAGCAATCGCTTGCGCGGTATCGAAACTCTGATCGCGCATGGCGGCGGCCACCAGCCAATAGACCAGGGCCAGGGTGCCGATGGCCAAGACGACACCGGTTATGCGGTGCAGAATCGAGGTAATGGCGGTGAGTTGTGGGCGATAAATCTGTAGATGCGGCGATGTTGGTCGCGGATGGCTGGGCATGAATCACCCTGATAGTCGTTAACCACGGAGCGGTCGGCCTACACGCAAGAGCCGGATCAACTTTGCTGCAATCGCCCGGCGATTTCATCAAAGTTGTGAATCCGTCTCTCCTTAACAACATAGAGTGCGATTCACGCCGAGGGTGACAGCAAGCCCCCATTCACCCCGGCGATCGCACTCTAGGGTGCAGTAGTTGATTTTCTGATAACGCTTTCGCAGTGCAGCGTCAACTTTCGGACCGGGGGTGGCCGAGCAGTCTCTGCATGGCTGCTCCGCCTGAACCGGCCCCTTCGGGACTTAATCCTGACGCTTCATCAAAACCGTATAATCCAGTTCCAGGACCAGGGCCGCGCCATCATCGGCGGTGGAAATACCGTTCTCGCTGCCCGGAAAATCCGCACACACCCGGTCCTTGGCGGCCCGCGTTTTCAGCCGTAGGGCACCGATATCGCTGCGGCCTGGCAAGGCGATCCGCTCGATGACCTCGCTCCAGGCATAGATGGTGTCGCCGGCGAAGCTGGGATTGAGATGGCGCCCGCCATTGATCGCCAGGATCCTGAAAGCCGGGGCGAGACCGTTGAAGCTGAGGGCGCGCGCCAGGCTGATGATATGACCGCCATAGATCAAGCGCCGACCGAAGCGGCCCTTGCTCTCGCTGTGCTGATTGAAATGCACCTTGGCATTGTTCTGATAGAGCCGGGTCGCCGTCATATGATCGCTTTCCTCGAGCGTCATGCCATCGACATGATCGATGCGCTCGCCGACCGCATAATCGCCCCAGAGATGCGGCTGGCCGATCAGTGTCGCATCGTAACGCGTGAGATCGAGACCGGCCGGCAGATGATAATCGGCGAGAGCAACACTCGCTGGCAGATTGGGCACCTTGGCTTCCGGCGCCGGCGAAGCCTTGTCGCGTTTGCGCACCATCACCCAACGGACATAATCCAGCACCACCTCCTGGCGCTTGTTGCGGCCCGTCGTGTGGACATAGACGACGCCGCTTTCGCCGTTGGAGTTCTCCTTGAGGCCGATCACCGTCGAACGGGCCGACAGCGTATCGCCCGGAAAGACCGGCACACCGAACTTGCCATTGGCGTAGCCAAGATTGGCGATGGCATTGAGCGAGATATCGGCGACGGTCCGGCCGAAGACGAGATGAAAGACCAACATGTCGTCGACCGGCGCCATGCCGGTCGCACTGGAAGCCAGACCGATCGACTGCGCCAGACTGTCGGCGCTGGGCAAAGCGAAACGCGATCCGGTCAGACCGGTATAAAGCGCGACATCGCCGGTCGTGACGGTACGCGGCACCGCATGGATGATTTCCTGGCCGAGGAAGAAGTCCTCGAAATAGTTGCCCGGATTGGTCTTGCTCCCCCTGGTCTTTTGGTCGGCGCTCTTCATTGACGGCCCGCTCTCCCCATGCTGCACTGCAGCAGGTTAATGGCAGGCAGCAGCGGCATGCAAGCACTGTGACCGCGAACATGGTCACAAAATTGGCGGGCAAATTGTCCGCCAACAAAATCCCGGTTCGCGCCCGCCGCGCCGGCATGGCAAGGTTCCCTCCCCGCATCACGAGTGGCGTCGCATGAATATCCTCTCGATCCAGTCCCAAGTCGTTTACGGCCATGTCGGCAATTCCGCCGCCCTCTTCATCTTGCAGCGGCTTGGCCACGACACCTGGTCGATCCCGACCACGCTCTTCTCCAACCATCTGGCCCGACCGAGCTGGACCGGTCGCGTGCTACACAAGGACGACATCGCCGCGCTGGCCGACGGCCTGGAGAAGCTCGGTGTGCTCGACCGATTGGATGCCCTGGTCACCGGCTATCTCGGCGATCCCGGCAATGTCCCGGTCGTCGCCCAGTTGATCGACAAGCTGCGGCGGCAGCGGTCGGACTTCATCTATGCCTGCGATCCGGTGATGGGCGATGACGGCGAGCTTTATGTCAAACCGGCATTG
>DATMUQ010000580.1:0-7201 GCA_035563795.1 Terriglobales bacterium
CCCCGCCGCTACACCGCTGCCCGCTCATAGCTCAGGATGACGGCGCCGGTATCCATCTGCTTGGTGTCCATGTGCCGTAATTGCCGGCGCTCATAGCCGCCGTCGAACAGCCGCTTGCCGTCGCCGAGCAGGGTCGGTGTCACCATGATGCGGTATTCGTCGAAGAGATCGAGGCCGATGAAGGTGCGGGCGATGGTGGCGCCGCCGAACATCATCATGTCCTTGCCGGGTTGCTGCTTGAGGCGCGCGATCTCGCTGGCGATGTCGTCACGCACAACCCGGCCATTCCAATCGACTGCCGAGAGGCTGCGGGAGAAACAGAGCTTCGGCAGGGCATTCATCCGCTTGGCGAAGGTGCGGAACGGCGCTGGGTTGTTGGCATCCTGCTCGGCCGGTTGCCAGAAGCCGGCATTGAACTGGAAGTTGGTGCGGCCATAGAGCAGCAGGTCGGTGCGGTCGACATTGTCATCCGCCCAGTACCGCTGCAGGTCGTCCGACCAGGCTGGCGGCACGAATTCGCCTTTCGGCCCCTCGATATAGCCGTCGAGGCTGATGAACATCGCCAGCACCACCTTCCGCATCGCGGGCCTCCCTGGATCCGTTAACTGATTTTATTTTGCAACTGGTTGTAGCGTGACGAAACTGCTGCGAAAATGCAAGCGGTTTATCGCCGGGCAGGTGCCAGGCGGCTGCTCTCAGGATGCCTATGGAAGACGACGCACATCGCTCCGGCTGTCCCATCAATCTCACTTTGGAGGTCTTCGGCGATAAATGGAGCCTGATCATCATCCGCGACATGATGTTCGGTAACCGCCGGCATTTCCGCGAATTGCTGGCGAAGTCGGAGGAGGGGATCGCCTCCAATATTCTCGCCGATCGCCTGAAGCGCCTGGTGGAACAGGGCATGATCACCCGCGCCGACGATCCCAGCCACAAGCAGAAGGGCATCTACAGCCTGACCGAGAAGACCATCCAACTGGTACCGGTCTTTGCCCAGATCGGTGCCTGGGGCAGGCGGCATCTGCCGGTCACGCCAGAGCTCAGCATCCGCGCCCAATTGCTGGAAGAAGGCGGGCAGAAGATGTGGGACGCCTTCATGGACGATCTGCGCGAACTCCATCTCGGCAAGAAGCGCGGCAGCAGGAGCGGCCCCTCGGTCGGCGAGCAGTTGCAGGCGGCTTATGAGGCGCTGGTGGCGAAGCGCAAGCCCGCCTGACCAAGCGCGCTCCTTATTTATGCATCAGGATGTTGACCAGCCGGCCGAGGGGATCGCGCACATAGAAGCGTCGTACACCCCAGGGCTCGTCGGCCGGCCCGTATTCAATGGCAAAGCCGGCCTTGCGCATGCCGTCGAGCGCTGCGTCGACATCATCGACCTCGATGGAAAGGTCAGGCACCGGTGTGTCCGAGCCGCCTTGCGTGGCGATGCTGAGCTGGATCTGCATCCGCTCGGGCGAGCCATAGGTGGCGATCCAGCCGTGATCCATCAGGAGGTCGAGGCCGAGCACATCCTGGTAGAAGCTTTTCGCGGCGCCAATGTCGCGGGCGGCGATATTTGCGATGATGCGCTTGACCTTCACGGACCTTCTCCCTGTTTTTCGCCTCAATGTGCGATGCCGCACGCCGGGTGCTGACGCTTCTTTAACCACCTGGGTGGCAGGACTACAATCGAGGCATTGTGGTGATCGGGTGGTGAGGGGCAAGAGCAATGGTCGGTGCGGGAGAGAATAGGGGGCAGGCGCGCGATCCGCGCGTGACGGCGGATGCTTTGGTGGACCTCCGGCTCAATCATCCGCTGGCGAAGGGGCAGAACCTGCTCTGCCCGCATGATCGTTTGTTCTGGAACGAGACAGGCCGCGATCTCGCGTCGACGGCGCAACAACTCGATCCCGTCTTTGCGCCCTTCAATATCGCCCGCTATCGCTGGTTCACCGAGCGGCTGCAGCGCGCCGCCCAGGACATGCCGCAAATCCTCGTCCTCGGCGCCGGCTTCGACAGCCGCGCTATGGCGTTGCCACAACTGGCAAGTGGCAAGCTCACCGTGTTCGAGGTCGATTTCGCCGACAGGATCGTCGCCAAGCTCGATATCCTTGCCCGCAACAAGGTGTCGATCCCGCCGCAACTCCGCTATATCGGCGCCGATCTCACTGATCCGCTATTGCGATCGCATCTCGCGGCGGCCGGCTTCCGCAGTGATCTCCCGACCCTGGTGCTGATGGAAGGCGCCTTCTTCTATTTGTCGCGCGATGCCGCCGCGACACTGCTCGATCCGCAAACGCTCGGTCTCGCCCCCGGCAGCAGTCTGGTCTTCGATCTGTGGACGAAGGCACGGCAGGACAGCCTCAATGCGAAAGTCGAGGCGCGGCTCGGCCGCAAGCTGTTCGGTGAAAGCCCGATCGACCCTGGTGCTGATGGCGACTGCATGGATGCGACCGCGCAATATCTGCAGCAACGTGGCTATGGCGATATCGAGGTGCTGAGCCTTGAGCGGCTTTGCGTTGCTTATGGTCTCGCCGCCGAACGCGATCCGCTGCCGCAGAGCTGGCTGGTGGTGGAAGCGCGCCTGCCGCAGGCATAAAGACCGGTCCTGTAGCGTCAAAAATCGCCGAGATTGAGGGCATAGCCGATGATGCCGGCTGACGCAGCAGCTGTCATGTATGCAACAAATATGTAACATTTGTGGACCTTACCGCGCGCATAGGTCGTAATTAGATTGTGTTCTGCTGGGGTGTAGCGCTGCTGAGTCGCCGGGATGGCGCAAAGGCGGCGCGAAATTGGGCAGGGACACATGACAGAGACATCAAGCGGCAATGCCACGGTATCGGTGCAGGTTGCAACGCCAGACGCTGCCGGTTTACCGGCGCTGGTCCCCTCGGGGGAATTGGTAGCGCGGATCAAATCGGAAATCAGCCTGGATGACCGGGCGAAGCTGATCGATTTCGGCGACCAGGCGCAGCGCAACGTCACCGATTTCGCCGAGCGCGTGTTGCGCCAGACCAAGAACAAGGAACTGGGCGATACTGGCGAGCTCCTGAGCGACATCATCGCCAAGGCCAAGGGTCTCGACCCGGCGACCCTGGAGCAGGCCGGCTTCTTCGAACGCCTGCTGGGTTCGCTGGAGCGCCGCATCCTGAAATTCCGCGCCCGCTTCGAGGAAGTGTCCGGCCAGATCGAAAGCCTGTGCCTGGAACTGGAGAAGCGCAAGGAAGGGCTGCGGCGGGATATCGCCTTGCTCGACCAGCTGCATGACGAGACCCAGTCGTCGATCCTCTCGCTCAGCGCCTATATCGAGGCCGGCAAGCAGTTTGCGGATCAGTTCGAGCAGACAGAATTGCCGAAGATGAAAGCGGCGATCGACGGTGCCAAGAGCGGCGGCAGTGACGGGCTGTTGCAGGCCCAGGCTTATCAGGATGCCGTGCAGGCGGTGGAACGGTTGCGCAAGCGCATCTTCTATCTGCAGCAGGCGCGCCAGATCGGCATCCAGCAATTGCCGCAGATCCGCATCGTGCAGGCCGGCGACGAAACGCTGATCGAGAACCTGCAGGCCTCGATCGCACTGACCGTGCCGGCCTGGAAACAGAAGATGATCCTGCTGCTCGGCCTCAACCGGCAGAAGGAAGCGCTGGCGCTGCAGACCGCCGTCACCGAGGCGACCGATCAGATGATCCGCCAGGCTTCGGATATGATGAAAACCCAGAGCATCGAGATCGAGAAGCAGAGCCAGCAGGGCTTGATCAGCATGGACACGCTGGCCAAGACCAACCAGGACCTGATCGACACCATCAATGGTGTGCTCAAGGTGCAGAGTGACGGCAAGCAGAAGCGGGCCGTGGCGGAAAAGCAGATGGAACAGATGACGGAGAACCTGCGGCGTACCTTGGCCGAGGCCGGTTCCGCCGTTCGCTGACATCGCTTCCGATATGCCGCAGGAGCCGCATTCATGACAACGGATCGTTCGCCGTCGACCCGCCACCGCATCGCTGCGCCGAAGCGGCGGGGGTTTGCCTTATGCCTGGGCCTCGCCCTCTCCGGCATGTTGCTCGCCAGTTGCGGGCCGAAGAAGACGGTCGATTTCAAATTCGCCTCGGGATCGGAGAACACCATCCTCGAACCGGTGGTGCAGGATTTCTGCCACGACCAGGGCATGAACTGCAGCTTCGACTATAAGGGCTCGCTCGATATCGGTGCCATGCTGGCGCCCGGGGCCAACCCAGATGTCGATGCGGTCTGGCCGGCGGCCTCGCTCTGGATCGATCTCTATGATACCAGCCGCAAGGTCAAGGATCTGCGCTCAGTGAGCCAGTCGCCGGTGGTGCTGGGGGTGCGCCTGAGCAAGGCCAAGGAGCTTGGCTGGACTGACCGCCCAGTCAGCACCAACGACATCGTCCAGGCGGTGCGGCAGGGCAAGCTGAAATTCCTCATGACCTCGGCGACGCAATCCAATTCCGGCGCTTCGGCCTATCTCGCCATGCTGGCCGTGCTGGTCGGCAAGAGCGATGTGCTGCAGCCGAGCGACCTCGACGATCCGAGATTGCAGGACCAGATCAAGGTGCTGCTCTCCGGCGTCGAGCGTTCCTCCGGTTCCAGCGGCTGGCTGAAGGATCTCTTCATGGCCAAGCGCGCCGATGGCAGCGAGTTCGATGCCATGTGGAACTACGAGGCGGTGATCAAGGAGGCCAATGACGATCTCGC
Source organism: Terriglobales bacterium (assembly GCA_035563795.1). Taxonomy (GTDB): domain Bacteria; phylum Pseudomonadota; class Alphaproteobacteria; order Dongiales; family Dongiaceae; genus Dongia_B. Next base: position 4,693 of record DATMUQ010000580.1, read on the forward strand.
CCGCTCCGGCGGCGAGAAGCTCTGGGCGGTCTATCCCAGCGACGGCGTTTTCGTCGCCGATTCACCGCTCGGCTTCATCGATCGCGGTCGCGGCGCCGATGTCGAGGCACTGTTCAACAAGCTGCAGGATTACCTGCATTCGCCCGAGGTCCAGGCGAAGATCGCCGCCACCGGCCGGCGCATCGCGCTTTCCGGCAGCGGCACGGCACCGAAGCCGGAGCCGGACTGGAATTTCGATCCCAACCGCCTGGTGACCAGCATCCGCAGCCCCGCGCCGGATGTCATCAGCCATGCGCTGGTGCTCTATCAGGAGAGCTTGCGCCGCCCGTCGATCACCGCCTTCTGCCTCGATTACTCCGGCAGCATGTCGGGGGCGGGGGAGAGCCAGCTCAAGGATGCGATGCGTTTCGTGCTAACACCGGAGGAAGCGAGCCAGGCACTGGTGCAATGGACACCGAAGGACAAGATCAAGGTCATCATCTTCACCGACCAGATCGAAGGCATGATCGACGGTACCGGCGCCAAGGACAGCCAGTCCAATCTGCTCAGCTTCGTCGATGGCCACCAGGCGGGCGGCGGCACCGACATGTATAAGTGCCTGCAGCAGGCGGAAGACTGGATCAACAGCCAGGCGGATCACGATGCCTATCTGCCGGCGATCCTGGTGATGACTGATGGAAAGAGCGACGGCGATGCCGCCGGCTTCCAGCGCATCTGGTCCGGCAATCCGGCCATTCCCATCTTCAGCATCACCTTCGGCGATGCGGATCAGAGCCAGTTGGATACGCTGGCGACCTTGTCCCGGGCCCGGGTATTCGACGGCAAGAAGGATTTGCGCGCCGCATTCCGGGCCGCGCGCGGCTATAATTGAAGCGGGATGGGCCTGGTCGTGGTCGCGAGGGTGGCGGCGGAATGTTCGGGAAAGTGATGGCACCGAGATGGATGTGAGGGGTGACGGTCGCTATCTGGTCGCCGGGGTGGTGGCAGCCGCAGCCTTGCCGGTCAGTGTTTTCGTCATCGGCATTCCGTTTTACGTGGCCGTGCCGATCGCCGCTGTCCTGTTTGCCGGTGTGGCGCTTTTTCTGGCGCCGCGACGGCCGCTGGAGGGCGTCGACGTCAAGGCGCTCGGCCGCGGCGATGTGACGGCGGCACGGGCGGCCCTGGAAGATGCCGACCAGGATCTCGATGCCATCGAGGATGCGGCAAAGCGTATCCGCACCACCGATATCGCCCAGGCGGTGACCCATCTCACGACCACGGCGCGTGGCCTCTTAGCCCAGGTCGAGGCGGAACCGGCGAAACTGTCGGAGATCCGCCGCCTGGTGGCGGTCTATCTGCCACGGACCCGCGATATCACCGAGAGCTATGCCGATATCGAGGCGCGCGGCAAGCTGGATGCCGCCCGCACCGAAAGGGTGCGCACCGTGCTGAAGCGCATCGACGACACCTTCCAGCACTTCGGCCAGCGTCTGGTCGAAGGCGAGGCGAAATCGCTCGATGTCGATCTCGCCTTACTGGAAGACAGCATCAAGCAGGAATTGGAGTCACGTTCATGAGCCTCACCCGTCGGCAACTTGGCCTCGGCCTGCTGGGAACAGCCGTCGTACTGACCGGTGGCGGCGTCTATCTGCGCGACCACAACTTCCTCATGAAGCCGAAGCCCAAGCAATTGTTCGGTTTCATCGGCGGCGAGAAGAAGCAGTTGCTGGCCAGTGAGAAAGTGGTGTCGCTGCTGGCCGATCATTTCGGCCTGGTGCTCGACGCGCGGCAGGCCGGCAGCGTGGAGATGGTGCGGGAGAACTCGCTGCTGTCGCAGAAGCCGCAATTCCTCTGGCCGTCTTCCGACGTCATGGTGGAACTCGCCAAGCAATCCAACGTGCATATCGAGAAGAGCCAGGTGATCGTCAATTCGCCGATCGTCGTCTATAGCTGGGAGCCGGTGGCGCAGGGGCTGATGAAGGCCGGCATCGTCTCGCAGGAGCAGGGAAACTATTACATCGTCGATACCAAGCGGCTGCTGCAGGCGCATATCGACAGCGCCACCTGGGCCTCGGTCAATGTGACGGAGCTCTACGGCAAATTGCGCATTGTCTCGACCGATCCCAACCGCTCAAATAGCGGCTTCATGTTTGCCGGTCTCGCTGCCGATATCCTCAACGACGATGTGGCGACCGGCGACAGCGTCAACCGGGACGGCGCCAAGCTTAAGACCATTTTCCAGCGCATGGGCTTCATGGCTTATTCCTCGGGCAAGCTGTTCGAGGATTACCTGGTCGGTGGGATGGGCGCCTATCCGCTGGTGGTCGGCTATGAGAGCCAGCTATTGGAATGGTGCCTGGCCGATCCCGATCGCTGGGACAAGGTGAAGAAGAGCGGCGGGCCACAGCCGGTCATGCTCTATCCGCGCCCGACGGTCTTTTCCGCCCATCCGCTGATTGCCATCGCTCCGGAATCGCTGGCGCTGATGGATGCGCTGCAAGCGCCGGATTTCCTCAATATCGCCTGGACG
>DATMUQ010000581.1:0-2814 GCA_035563795.1 Terriglobales bacterium
CCGGCGGGCAAAGCGGGCAATCAGCTCGACCTGCTGGCCCAGGCCGATATCGCGCTCTACCAGGCCAAGGCGGCGGGGCGCAACGGCTACCAGCTATATGAGGAAGCGGATCTGCTGGCTTCCGGCGGCAATGTGGTGTCGGCGCGGCCGATGGTGCGCAACCGGTGACGAACGTGCGGTGACTGGCGCCGCGTCTAGACGCCTCCACCATGCATGCAGTCTGCGGTTCTATTTTACGATCGTTTTGATGCCCGCCTGGACACGCGTCGCCATCTAGCCCTTTGCCTGCGACGCGGCGGCCATGCTATGTCACGGACGCCCGCCCAGCCGCTCGCTCGGCTGGCTGGATGTCGATCGCGAGGTTGCCTGCCAGGCTTGGGGGCTCGGCTGTGGGGGCCGGGCTAGGGCGCCGGGTTTGAGGCGTTGGGGGACGGGATGCTGGATACCGTGCTGATTGCCGGCAGCGCTGCTGCGGTTACGGCGGGGCTGGTTGTCGGCTTCATGCAGCGGCGCGCCGATCATCGCCGGCAAAGCGAAATCGCCACCTGGCAGGATTGCGAGCGCAGCCTGACGACGGCGCGCGACGCGGCCGAGCAGCGGGCGCAGGATATCGAGCGCTATATCGGCGATGTCGAAGAGGCGCGCACCCGGGTCGAGCAGCAGGCAGCCGACTATGTCGGCCTGATGGAGGAGCTGGCCGAGGCCCGCGATGCCACCGAGCGCGCCCGGGCCGAGCTGCAGCACAAGGAAGAACAGCTCCGGCGCATGACCGATGCGCTGCCGGTCCTGGTCGCCGATATCGATGCCGGCGGCTTTTATCGCTATTGCAATGACCGCTATCTCGACTTCTTCGCCCTGCAGGCCGAGGCGGTGATCGGCCAATCGGTGGCGCAGATTTTCGACGCCAAGGCCTATGTGGTGCTGCAGCAGGATATCGAGCGGGTCACCGGCGGCGAGGAAGTGCCCTTCCGCCGCGCAGTACCGAGCCGCGGCGAAGTCCGGCAGCTGGAAGGCCGCTACATCCCGCAGACCAATGCCGATGGCGTCGTCGACGGCTTCTATGTCGCCGCCTGGGATGTGACGGAACAATATCACCGGGAACTCGCCTTGGACCGTGAGGTGAAGACCGATGCGCTGACCGGCCTCCTCAACCGGCGGGCCTTGCGCGAGGCATTGGAGGCTTTTGCCGAGGCGCTGGTGGCCGGACAGAAAAGCGGCAGGGACCCGGCGAGCGCCACATCCGCGGGGGAGGGCAGCAGCCCGGCACAAGCACCGCTCGACGGCGCGGTGATGTTCCTCGACATCGATCATTTCAAGCAGATCAACGACACGCTGGGCCATGCCGCCGGGGACCAGCTGTTGAAGATCTTCGCCCAGCGCCTGCGGGGCGCGGTGCGCGGCAGCGATAAGGTGGGCCGGCTCGGCGGCGACGAATTCATCGTGCTGCTGAGCGATGTCGGCTCATCCGGCCAGGCGGAACGGGTGGCACAGAAGATTCTCGAACGCATGCAGGACCCGGTCGGGCTGGAAGGCCGCATCATCGAAATCGGCACCAGCATCGGCATCGCCTATAGCCGCGGCGAGCCGGCGACAGCGGACCAGCTGCTGCAGGAAGCCGATACCGCGCTCTATGAAGCGAAGAAGGCCGGCCGCGGCACCTATCGCCTGCACCTGATCAAGTCCGCAGCCGAAATGGCGTAACGGCCATATGGCTGAGAGACGTTCCGGGGCCTTGTCAGAGGTACCTGACGTCTCCGTCACTGCATGCCGGCAACCGCTTCGGCAGTCGACAGCACCGCATGGGCGAGGAACCGGTAGTTGACCATGGCTGCCTGATAGCCGTCGCCCCAGACCGGGTGGCGCGGCCCGGCCGTGGCGTCCTTGATGACGGCAACTTCGAAACCTTGCTCGACGAATTCGCGCAGATGCGATTCAACGCACATATTCGCCAACATGCCGCCGAGCAGGATCTTGCTGATGCCCCGCTTGCGCAATTGCAGGACCAGGTCGTTGGTCTGCGGCCCGAAAACCTTGTGGGGGCTGACAATGATCGTCTTGCCGTCTTCGATATAGGGCTTGAAGCGCTCCAGCCAATCGGCGCCTGATTTTTCGAAGCCGTCCATGGTGAAAGCGCCGTGACGGGCAAAGGTATGGGTCCGGAACTCGTCGGCCTCCAACGGGCCGTTGATTTTCCAGCCGCTATCCGTGGGATAGAAGAAATGCGGCGAGATGAACACGTCGTAACCCTTCGCTTTCGCCGCCTTGAAGAGCTGTTCCATGTTCTCGACGGTACGGTTTTCGGTGACGCTGGCGCCGACAGCGCCCCAATTCGCGCCGGTCTCGCTGAGCACATCATTCTGCGGATCGATGAAAACGAGCGCGGTGTCGTTCTTCTGAAAGTTCATCACTAACGGCTCCCCTATGAAGTGCGGCATGGTTCATTGCAACACAGTGCCGCGCGCTGATGCGTCGAGGCAGATAATCACACGGCGGAAGTTGTATGCGGATGGTCGGGTAGCAGGCTGTTGGTGATCGGCGGCAAGCTATGATCGATGGCAGGGCGGCCAGATCGGCTGATGCAATTTCACCGCGGGATCCCGATCGAAATCTCGCGGCGTCCGGCATTGGCGGGCGTCTGGTGCTTGTCAAGTATGGCGCATCGGTCCGGGGTGGCAAAAGATAAATGGCGGGAGGTCACGAAGGTATAACGAATCTGTCCACAGGCGGTATCATGCGACCGCCTTGCAGATATCGGCATCGATGTTGCTTCGGCGGGGGGCCAGTCGACAGCCGGACGCCGCGGGTTTTCCGGAC
>DATMUQ010000582.1:0-8999 GCA_035563795.1 Terriglobales bacterium
CCGTCATTGATCGCCACAGCCAGGTCACTGCCGGCATCCGCGGTCGTATCGAGGACATAACTTTGGGTAGCCACCGGTCCGTGATTGCCATCGGTGTTGGTGACCTGAAATTCGATCGAGCTGCTGCCCGCCAAAGTGGCGCCATCCCAGGTGATCGCGGTGCCGGAGACCTTGCTGGTGATATCGATCCAGGTCGTGCCGCCATCGACCGAACCCAACAGCGATTCGCCTGGCACCAGAACGTGACTCAGCGTCGCCGTGATGGTCTGGCTGGCAATATTGGTGATGAAGTCACTATCGCTGCTGCCGCTATCCGCCGAAATATCGATGTTGCCGATGGTTGTCGTCGGGGTTTCGCTAACATTGGTGACCGTGATCGCCACCGCTTTGGTCGTATCGGCTATGCCGTCATTCGCATGGACGACGATGTCATAGACGTTATTGCCATCATTGTCGGCCGGCGCCTCGTAATCCGGTGAAGATTTGAAAGTCACGGCGCCAGTGGTGTCGTCGATGTTAAACCACTTAGAATCGGTGCCAGAGAGCGAGTAATGCACCACAGCGCCGCTATCTACATCGGTCGCGGCTACGGTATAGACGGCCGTTGATGTCGAGACATTCTCGGGCGTCGCAGCGCTTGCGCCGGAAGTGATAACCGGCGCGTCATTGCTGCCGGTGATATTGACGGTGATGGTCTGATTGGCCGTGCCATCCGCCGAATAGACCGTCAGCGTATCCGTCACATGCTGGCCGGCCGTCAGCGGATCCGCCTTGCTCTGATCCAGCGTATAGGCCCACACGCCCGTCGTGCTGTCGAAGGTGAAATTGCCATAACTGCCAACCAGACTGGCCGGTGCCACGGCCTGGAAGTGGTTCTCGCCGCTATCGACGTCATGCACCGTCAGCGTGCCGCCGGCATGCGGATCACCGGCGCTTCCATTGGCAACACCACCCGCTTCGACCACGCAGGTGTCTTCCGAAGCCGAGGCGGTGATGCTGGCGCTGTCGTTGCTGCCCGTGATGTTGACCGTGATGGTCTGGCTCGCCGCGCCGTCCGCGGAATAAACCGTCAGCGTATCAGTGACATGCTGGCTATCAGTCAGCGGATCAGCCTTGCTCTGGTCGAGCGTATAGCCCCAGACACCCGTGCTTGGGTCGAAGGTGAAGGTACCATAGCTGCCAACCAGGCTGGCCGGGGTCTGGAAATGGTTCTCGCCGCTATCAACATCATGTACCGTCAGCGTGCCACCGGCATGCGGGTCACCGGCGGTTCCATTGGCGACACCACCCGCTTCGACCACGCAGGTGTCTTCCGACGCCGAGGCGGTGATGCTGGCGCTGTCGTTGCTGCCAGTGATGTTAACGGTGATGGTCTGGCTCGCCGTGCCGTCAGCCGAATAGACCGTCAGCGTATCGGTGACATGCTGGCCCGCCGTCAGCGGGTCCGCTTTCGACTGATCCAGCGTGTAGGTCCAGACACCCGTGGTGCTGTCGAAAGTGAAGGTACCATAGGTGCCAACGAGGCTGGCTGGCGCTACCGCTTGGAAATGGTTCTCGCCGTTATCGACGTCATGCACCGTCAGCGTGCCGCCGGCATGGGCATCACCGGGTGTTGCATTGCCGACACCGCCTGCTTCCACCACCGATGTATCTTCGGAGACTGAGGTGGTGATCGTCGCGTTGTCGTTGCTGCCGGTGATCTTGACGTCGATGACCTGGCTTACGGTACCATCGAGCGAGGTCACCGTCAGCGTGTCATGCGCGACCTGCCCGGCCGTCAGGCTGTCTGACTTCGACTGGTCGAGGGTATAGGTCCACACGCCTGAATTGGCATCAAAGGTGAAGGTGCCATAGCTGCCGACGAGACTGGCCGGCGTCACCGTCTGGAAGTGATTCTGGCCGGCATCGACATCATGCACCGTCACCGTGCCACCGGTCGTCGGGATGCCTGGTATGCCGTTGGCGATGCCACCGGCTTCCGTCACGGAGTTGCAGGAGACACCGGTGATCGTCGCAGCGTCATTCAGGCCGGAAATATAGACCGTGGCGGTTGCCCAGCTCAGCGTGCCGTTACCGAGCTTGATGGCGTAAATGAAGGTATCGGTCAGCGTTTGCCCGGCCGGCAGCGCCTGCACCTGGGCATAGAATGTCGAACTCCAGGTCGCAGGGTCATAAGCGACCTTGCCATCGGCGGTGATCCAGATCTTGGCACCGTTGAGACTGGTATCATTGGTGCTGGCGATTGCGGCGGTGGGATCGGTGGTTGACGAGCCGTAGACGACATCCTTGACCAGCAGATCCGTCGCGGTGGCATTCGTGTTGACGGTCGTGCCATTGTCGACTGAGTAGAGCGTCTTGGCATTGCCGCCGAGATCATTCGCCATGACGTTGAGGTAGACGACGCTGGTCGAATCTTCGGTGACCAAGCCATAGAAACTGTCATCCCCCGCTTGCGGCGTGTTGCCGAAAGACGTGGTCGTGCCGTTCGTTGTCGTCGTGCCCATGGTGTCCCTCTCGCCTAGCGCTGACCGTCATGCGTCGCCCCTGCCTTGCAGGCGGCTGACGCTTTAGCCCCGCTCGAAAACGAGATGGCTTCGGTGGGAATTTCCTAAAATTTAAGGCAATTTTAACTAAATGACACACCCTACTGTGTCTTTTCTGAGAATCGATGCCTTGACTCGGGCTAGCCTGGGTCGGCGTCAGCGAAAACGACGGGTAGCCGCAAAGCGCCTGGCGCCGTCCCGCACCGTTCCTAACTCATTGACAATATTCATATATGGCAGCGCCGCTGGCGTTTCTGTGACCAGCATGATGCCGCCGCCGCGATCCTGCGCCGTGAACCCGAGGCTACCCGCATTGCGGCCCATGCCCATCTGAAGACAGTCGGGAGCAACATTTTCGGACGCTGGCGCCGCCCCGTCTTATACGGGCGCCTTGCCCGAAATCGGCGGCACCGGAAAGCTGGGCGTTCCCGGCAGCAGGGTGAAATGGTAGTCGCAGCTATAGAACGGGACCGCGGCATCCGGAAAATCGGGATGCGGCTTCCCGTGCTCCACCAGGTCGGCGATCAACTGCGACTTCGCGCCGAAGACCACGTCCTGCGACAGGGCCTCCGGCGTATCGAAGAAGACCTGGGTGATCAGCGTCTTGTGCCCCGGCGCCGAGACGATGAAATGGATATGTGCCGGGCGCATTGGCGCGCGCAGCTGGGCCCGCAGCAGATCGCCGACCGGCCCGTTGGTGGGAACCGGATAACCGGCGGGCCGCACCGTGCTGAAATGGAAGCAGCCAGTCGCATCGGTCTCGAACTTGCCACGCAGGTTGAAGTCGGCCTGGGCCGCATCCTGGTTCTCGTAATAGCCGACCGGTGAAGCATGCCAGACATCGAGGACGGCACCGGCAATTGGTGCGCCGTCGAGCTCGGTCACCTTGCCGCGAAAATAGAGCATGGCACCCGGCGTGTCCGAGCGGGCCAGGCTGTCACCCGAGAGACAAGCCGGCGCCGCGCCGCGATAGAACGGGCCGAGCAGCGCCGACATCGTCTCGCCCGCCGCCCCCGTATTGTTGATGAGATCGACGAGGGTCGAGAGGCCGAGTACATCCGAGGCCAGGACGGACTCATTGTTCGAGCCGGTCGTGTGCTGGCCGAGCGCCACCAGCCAGCTGAGCCCGTGATGCAATTCCTGCTCGGTGATCCGCGTCTCCTGCGCAAAGGCATGCAGATGCGACACCAGCGACATCATGATCTCCCGCAAGCGCGTATCTGGCGTCCGCGCCATCACCGCGAGGACGGCAGGCGTGACATCCGCCTCCAGGGCGATCAGGCCGCCCGCTCCGCCCTTGCCCTCTTCTGATACAGCGGGGCTGGCGAGGTCAGGATCGCGGCTTCGCATGACAGCACCTCTTTCTTCTTTCCTGGAGCAGATGGCAACCAGCTGGAGAAAGCCTAGGCGGCTGCTCAATCCAGGGTCAAGCGCTTGATGCGATTGATGTTTCAATCGTAGCCATCAAGGTGTCCTCGATGACCTGCCAGCCCCCAACAGTTTCACTGCGGCCAAGGCCTTGCCATCGCCGGACGGCGCGCTATGGTCTGCCGAATTCATCTTCAGGAGAGTGTCGTGGCTAAGAACATTTTTCGCGGTTGCATCCCCGCTTTGATGACGCCCTGCAAGGCGGACCGGACCCCGGACTTCGCCGCCCTCGCCCGCAAGGGCAAGGAGCTGATCGAGAAAGGCATGTCTGCTGTGGTCTATTGCGGCTCGATGGGCGATTGGCCGCTGCTGACCATCGAGCAGCGCCAGCAGGGCGTCGAAGCGCTGATCAAGGCCGGCGTGCCGGTCATCGTCGGCACCGGCGCGCAAAATCCGCAGCAGGCCGTCGAACTCGCTGCCCATGCCAAGAAGGCCGGCGCCGGCGGATTGATGATCATCCCGCGCGTGCTCTCACGCGGCACCTCGGCTGCCGCCCAGTATGATCACTTCGCCGGCATCCTGGAAGCCGCCGTCGACCTGCCCTCGGTCATCTATAACAGCCCCTATTACGGCTTCGAGACCAAGGCCGATCTCTTCTTCAAGCTGAACGAGAAGTACCGCCACCTGGTCGGCTTCAAGGAATTCGGCGGCGCCGATGCGCTGAGCTATGCGGCGGAGCACATCACCGGCCGCGATGACAGCCTGACCCTGATGGTCGGCGTCGATACGCAGGTGTTCCACGGTTTCATCAATTGCGGCGCCGGCGGTGCCATTACCGGCATCGGCAATGCCCTGCCCCGCGAAGTGCTGCATCTCGTCAAGCTCTGCGAACAGGCCCAGGCCGGCGATGCCGTTGCCCGCCGCAAGGCGCAGGAACTGGACAAGGCGCTGTGGGTGCTCTCGACCTTCGATGAAGGCGCGGACCTCGTCCTCTATTACAAGCATCTGATGGTGCTGGAAGGCAGCCCGGAATTCGCCCTGCAGCTCAATCCCTCGGACAAGCTGAGCCCGAGCCAGAAGAATTATGCCGAAGCGCAGCTGAAGCTCTTCAAGACCTGGTACCAGCAGTGGTCGGAGCAGCCGTAAGCAGCGCGTCCCATACCATCGCCTGAAAGAAAATGGGCCGGACTGATTGTCCGGCCCAAGTTCATTGGGAGGTACTGTAGACGTCAGCTCTTCTTGGGCGGGGTTGCCGGCCAGCTCTTGATGAGCGTGTCGTAGTCGATGGTCTCGCCCTGGGGCTTCTCATTCGCCAGCTTGCGCTGCGGCGCAATATTGCCGTCCTTGGCGGACTTGTCGTACCAGTAATCGGCACTCTCGAGCTTGCCCATCTTCGGACCGCAGGCACCCTGCACGCCCGACTTCTCGATACGCTCCATCACCGAATCCTGCGCCTTGGCGAGGTTGTCCATGGCTTCCTGCGGCGTCTTGGTGCCGGAGGCGGCGTCGGCGATGTTCTGCCACCACAGCTGGGCGAGACGGCCGTAATCCGGCACGTTGATGCCCGTCGGGGTCCACTGCTTGCGGGCCGGGCTGCGGTAGAACTCAATGAGACCACCGAGCTGCGGTGCCCGCTGGGTGAACGAGTCGTGCCAGATGTCGCTCTCACGGATGAAGGTGAGACCGAAATGGCTCTTCTTCAGGCTGACCGTCTTCGAGACGCAGAACTGTGCGTGCAGGAAACCGGCCTTCAGCTTCTGCGGATCGGCATATTTCAGCATGGTCCAGCAACCGCAATCCTGGTAGCCGAGCTTCATGCCGTCCTTCCAGTACGAGCCGTGCGGCGACGGTGCCATACGCCATTTCGGCGTACCGTCCGCGTTCATCACGGGGAGGCCCGGCTTCACCATGTCCGCGGTGAAGGCGGTGTACCAGAAGATCTGCTGCGCGATCTGACCCTGGGCCGGGACCGGACCGGATTCCGAGAAGGTCATGCCGGCCGCTTCCGGCGGGGCATACTTATGCAGCCACTCGACATACTTCTCCACGGCATAGACCGCCGCCGGGCCGTTGACGTCGCCGCCGCGGCGGACCGAGGAGCCGACCGGGTTGCAGCCTTCCATGCGGATGCCCCATTCGTCGACCGGACGGCCGTTGGGGATGCCCTTGTCGCCGTTGCCAGCCATCGACAGCCAGGCATCGGTGAAACGCCAGCCGAGCGAGGGGTCCTTCTTGCCATAATCCATATGGCCGTAGACCTTCTTGCCGTCGATTTCCTTCACCTCATTGGTGAAGAAGTCGGCGATGTCTTCATAAGCCGACCAGTTGACCGGCACGCCGAGCTCATAGCCGTACTTCTTCTTGAAGGCGTCCTTGATCTCCGGCTTGGTGAACCAGTCGTAGCGGAACCAGTACAGGTTCGCGAACTGCTGGGTCGGCAGCTGGTAGACCTTGCCGTCGGTCCAGGTGCCGAAGGAGAGGCCGATGAAGTCGTCGAGGTCGAGGTTCGGATTGGTGACATCCTTGCCGTCGCCCGCCATGTAATCGGTGAAGTTGATGAGATCGTTGTAGCGCGGATGGGTGCCGATGAAGTCCGAATCGTTGATCCAGATGTCATAGATCGGCCGACCCGACTGCATCTCGGTCTGGATCTTCTCGACGATGTCACCTTCCTGGATCAGGTCATGGTTGACCGTGATGCCGGTGATCTCGTTGAAGGCCTGGGCGAGCTGCTTCGCCTCATAGGCATGGGTCGTGATGGTTTCCGACGCCATGTTGACAGTGGTGCCTTGGAACGGCTTCGAGGCCTTGATGAACCAATCCATCTCCGCCATCTGCTCGTCCTTCGACAAGGTTGACGGCTGGAATTCGTTATCAACCCACTTCTTCGCCGCATCCATCTGCTGCGCGTAAGTCGGCTTCGACTTCACGATCATCGCAGCGCCGATCGTGGCGGCGGTGCCGACCAGGAACTCTCGACGTTTCATGCTAAATCCTCCCCACATTGGACCGCCGCAGGATTGCAACGGCCCGGCTTCCAAACTCGGATGGCCAATTGCCGGGGCAACCGACCGAACAAATCTATCGGGTCGCGAAACCGCTCCCGATATGGTTACCCACCTTCTTCGTCCTCCTCCTGATCTCCGATCCAGCGCTCGAACGCTGGATATGTCGCTTTCGTCACGTGTTGAACGCTTCTTGTTACGCGGCTGCTTTCACGCCGCGCGCAGGCAATCGGGACTCAGGCAAACCGGAACATCAATCCGGCGAAAATCAAGGCAATAACCGCCGGCGGCCAGATGGCCTCGGTGCCGAAGCGGAACCACAGGATGTAAATGAAGGCACTGCCGAGCAGGCTCATGAACAGGCGATCGCCCCGCGTCGTGGCGAAGCGGAAGATGCCGGTCTTCGGCTTCTCTGGGAACTTGATCGCCAGCACCGTCATGATGACGAGGACCAGCAACACGATGCCGAAGAAGAGACCCGTCTGCCAGGTCCAAGCCATCCAGGCGAATTTGGTAAAAAAATCGTCCATCCCCGCCTCCTTACACGCGACCCAGGGCAAAGCCCTTGGCGATATGGTTGCGCACGAACCAGATGACGATGGCGCCGGGAATCATGCAAAGCACACCGGCCGCCGCCAGCAGCCCCCAATCCATGCCCGAGGCCGAGACCGTGCGGGTCATGATCGAGGTGATCGGCTTCGCATTCACCGTGGTCAGCGTGCGGGCGAGCAGCAGTTCCACCCAGGAGAACATGAAGCAGAAGAAGGCGGCGACGCCGATGCCGTTGGCGATCAGCGGCACGAAGATCCTCACGAAGAAACGCGGGAAGGAATAGCCGTCGATCTGCGCCGTCTCGTCGATCTCGCGCGGCACACCGGAGATGAAGCCTTCCAGGATCCAGACCGCCAAAGGCACGTTGAACAGGCAATGCGCCAGGGCAACCGCCCAGGGCGTGTCGAAGAGGCCGACCGAGGAATAGAGGTTGAAGAACGGCATGGCATAGACCGCCGCCGGCGCCATGCGGTTCGACAGCAGCCAAAAGAAGAGGTGCTTGTCGCCGAGAAAGCGGTAGCGGCTGAAGGCATAGGCCGCCGGCAAAGCCACCACGATCGAGATCACCATGTTGATCAAGACATAGGTCAGCGAATGCACGTAACCCAGATACCAGGAGGGATCGCCGAAGATCTTGGCGTAGTTGGTCAGGATCGGCTCATGCGGCCACAAGGTGAGCGCGCCGGTGATCTCCTCATTGGTCTTGAAGCTCATATTGATGAGCCAATAGATCGGCAGCGCCAATGCCAGCATATAGAGGCCAAGGCCGAAGAAGCGGATATTGAAGATTTTCATGCCTTGCGCCCCTCTCGCTGATCGAGATGCGTGGTCACGGTGAAGAACAGCCAGCACACCGCCAGAATGATGATGTTGTAGACCAGCGACAGGGCCGCGGCCTTGCCGAGATCGAACTCACCCAAGGCGATCTTCACCAGATCGACGGAGATGAAGGTAGTGGCATTGCCCGGGCCGCCACCGGTGACGACGAAGGGCTCGGTATAGATCATGAAGCTGTCCATGAAGCGCAGCAGGATGGCGATCACCAGCACCCGGCGCATCTTCGGCAGCTCGATATTGAAGAAGATCGAGACCCGCGACGCGCCATCAATGCGGGCCGCCTGGTAATAGGCATCGGGAATCGCCTTCAGGCCGGCGAAGCAGAGCAGCGCCACCAGCGAGGTCCAATGCCAGACATCCATGGCGACGACCGTGAACCAGGCGGAAGCGGCATCACCGGTATAGTTGTAGTCGATGCCGAGCCAATTGATGAAGGCGCCGAGCAAGCCGATATCGATGCGGCCGAAAATCTGCCAGATGGTGCCGACGACATTCCAGGGAATGAGCAGCGGCAGGGCCATGACGACGAGGGTCGGACCGACCTTCCAGCCCGAGCGCGGCATGCACAGCGACACACCAATGCCGAGCGGCACCTCGATGATGAGGATGATGAAGGAGAAGATGAGGTTGCGCTGCAGGGCGCCGGAGAAGCGGTCGCCGAGATCCGTGGTGGGATCGAGCAGCTCGCGGAACC
>DATMUQ010000583.1:0-2042 GCA_035563795.1 Terriglobales bacterium
CGGCACGAGAAGACGGTGGAGGCCGGCGGCATCGGCCGTGAATTCGAGGACCGCGCCAAGGCCATGGGGGCCGCTGTGCCAGAGAGCCAGTCGCTCTCCTACGAGCTCGATTCCGAAGGCTTCAAGCTGGTCGCCGACAAGCTGGTGGAAGAGGCCGGCATCCACGCCATGCTGCACCGGCAATTCGTGGCGCCGATCATGGATGGCAATGCCATCAAGGGCATCATCACCGAATCCAAGGCCGGTCGCGAGGCGATCCTGGCGAAGGTGGTGATCGATGCCACCGGTGATGCCGATATCGCCCAGCGCGCCGGTGCCCCCACCATCAAGACGCCGGTGGAGCAGATGCAGGCCGCCTCGGTGATGTTCCATTTGGCCGGTGTCGACAAGAAGGCCTTCATGGCCGGGATCAAATCCGATCCCCAGACCTATAGCGACTGGTCGACCGGCGAATGGCAGATCGAGACCTCGGGCAAGGAGGACAAGATGTTCTCGCCCTTCCTCGGCAAGCCCTTCGCCCAGGCGATCAAGGACGGTATCATTCCGGCCCATCTCAACACCATCGCCGGTACCTGGGGCGCCATGCATGATACCGGCGAGCTCACTTATATGAACCTCGTCCATCTCGCCGGCTGCGACGGCACCGATCCCGACAGCATGACCAAGTTCGAAATCGAGGGCCGCCGCCAAGCCATGCTGGCGATCGAGGCCTTGCGCCGTTACACGCCGGGTTGCACAGGTGCGCGGCTGCGCAATTTCGGCATGACCATCGGTATCCGCGACACCCGCAAGATCGACGCCATCTACAACATGACCGAGAACGACGTCCGCAATGAGGGCCGCTTCGCAGATACGATCGGCATCTATCCGGAATTCATCGACGGCTATGGCGTGCTGATCCTCCCCACCACCGGCCGCTACATGCAGGTGCCCTATCGCGCCATGCTGCCGCAGAAGGTCGACAACCTTCTGGTGGCGGGCCGGGCCATCGGCGGCGACCGCATCGCCCATGCCGCCACCCGCAACATGGCTTGCTGCGCCGTGGCCGGGCAGGGGGCAGGCGTGGCGGCGGCGATCGCCATCCGCCTCGGCCAGGAGCTGCCGCGGGTCGATATGGAGGTCGTGCGGGCCGAGCTGGTGCGCCAGGACGTACGGGTCAAGTAAGCTGCATGGCTGGGAGATGGGGCCGGGCCAGCGCGAGCCAAGGTGCATCTCGCCGGCAGTGGCGGCTGGATTCTCGCTGGGATGACCGGGTATCAAAGGGCGGTAAACCGCAGTTTTCTGCCTGATTTTCCAAGAAAATTCATAAATCTGCATCGCCCGCTTGCAATCCCCGGTCAGGGGTGCTATTTCGCCCTCCGCCCCGGCGATCTCGCGATGCCGGGCACCTCTGCAAGCCTCTGATTCTTCTCGAATCAGGCGCACGGATGGGCGGTTAGCTCAGCGGGAGAGCACTACGTTGACATCGTAGGGGTCACAAGTTCAATCCTTGTACCGCCCACCATTTAAATCAATGACTTGGCTGAAAAATACGTAGGGGTCAGTTGACGCAACTGCACCACGCATTGTGTCGCGCAAGATTTGTTGCCTGCCGCTGATCATCAGCCCGCTGATGCATCAGATAGATTCAAAATATCATGGTCACTCAGCCGGTCGGTTCAACTCGACCGTGCGGCGTGAGCTCGAGTTGCAGCTGGAGCCTTACTCAACCTATGTGACCTACCGGCCATGAACAGCCAAGCGTCCCGGCTGCCCCAACGACTCCTTCGATTCCTAGTCCTGGCACTGCCCTCCGGCGGCCACGATAGCTTCGCAAAGGGCTCTTTCCCTGCGCTCCTGGCCATCCATCTGCAGCACCGCGAACACCACAACCGCGGCGGCAATGCCGGCTATCGTTAGCACCTGCCACGTCATCATTCTGTCTTCCTCGACCAGACCATGACAGGAACCTTAGCAGGCACCGACGCTGACTGCATCCTTATAGGCAGTCATTCAGATGTCCTATCCGGCAACGACCATTAGCCTAGGAATTGGCTTGCTTT
>DATMUQ010000584.1:0-4412 GCA_035563795.1 Terriglobales bacterium
TAAATAAAGAAACCACGGCGGATGGTAATGGACCCGTTGAGTGCGACCTTCGCTGCCCTCGCAGATCCGACGCGGCGGGCGATCCTGGCGCAATTGGCGCAGGGCGAGGCGTCGGTCTCGCGCCTGGCGGAGCCTTTCGCCATGAGCCTGCCGGCAATCTCCAAGCATCTCAAAGTGCTGGAGAAGGCCGGTCTCATTACCCGCGGCCGCGATGCCCAGTGGCGCCCCCGCCGGATTGCGCCGGAGGCCTTGCAGGGAATTGACGAATGGCTCGCGCGCTACCGGCATTTCTGGACGGGTAGCCTGGATCGTTTGGGTGCCTATCTGGATGAACTGCAGGAACAGCCGGCGGCAGATCCGTCGGCGAAAGCAGGTTCGGCAGCGCACCGCGGCAAGAAGCCCGCGCGCGGAAAATAAGCGAACACGGTTGGCGGCAGATGGTCCGCCGGATTGAACCGTCGCATCGCCTCGCTTCGCGGGCATGCGGTTTCAGGTGAATGTGTCAGCAAGGGAGATCCGACATGCCCATGCATCAGGTCGTATCGCGTGAAGACTGGTTGGCGGCGCGCAAGGCGCATCTCGTTCATGAAAAGGCGGTGACGCGCGAGATGGACCGGCTCGCCGCCGAACGCCGCGCTTTGCCCTGGGTCAAGGTCGATCAGAATTATGTCTTCGAGGGAGCCAGCGGCAGGCAGAGCCTTGCCGAGCTCTTCGGCGGCAATTCGCAGCTCTTCATCTATCACTTCATGTTTGGACCGGACTGGCAGCAGGGCTGCCCTTCCTGCTCCTTCCTCGCCGATCACATCGATGGCGCCAATCTGCATCTCAAGCATCATGACGTGTCAGTTGTTGTCAGTTCGCGTGCCCCCTGGGCGAAGATCGCTGCGTTCAAGCAGCGCATGGGCTGGGACTTCACCTGGGTATCGTCCTATGGCTCAAATTTTAATTTCGATTACCAGGTCTCCTTCACCGACGCGGCCAAGGCGCAGAACCGCTCCTATTACAACTTCACGACAGGCGATTACCTGTTTGACGAGATGCCGGGCATCAGCGTCTTCTATAAAGATGCGGGCGGCGGCGTCTATCACACCTATTCGGCCTATGCCCGGGGTGGCGATATCCTGCTCGGTGCACATCACTTTCTCGATATGACGCCGAAGGGACGCAACGAGGACCGGACCATGGACTGGGTTCGCCATCATGATCGCTATGAAACCACAGCGCCGCACACTTGTTGTGGCAGCGGCAATGATTCGAGTGATCCAGTTAGCGAGATGCGGCGCGGGAGTCTGCCACGCTGACGGTTACGCTTTGCGGCGGCAGTGGCGGGCGGACAGCCGCCGCTCATCGCCGCGTTTTATGATCGCCTTTTACCGCCAAGTCATCGGGCCAATTCGATGACGACCAGTCGCCCATCCCGCGGCTGGTTTGCCCCAACCTGAGAGGACGTGATGCAAATTCAGCCTTACCTGTTTTTCGACGGCCGTTGCGAGGAGGCCATCGCCTTCTACCAGAAAGTTCTGAAGGCCGAAGTCGTGATGAAGATGCATTTCAAGGATGCGCCGGACCAATCGATGATCCAGCCGGCTCATCGCGACAAGGTCATGCATTCGACGTTGAAGATCGGCGATTCGATCGTGCTCGCCTCCGATGGCCATTGCCAGGGCAGCGCCAAGTTCGAGGGCTTCTCGCTTTCCTACACGGCCGCGACTGATGCCGAAGCGGAACGTATCTTTGCGGCACTTGGCGAGGGCGGCGAGGTCGGCATGCCGATGAGCCCGACCTTCTTTGCCACCCGCTTCGGCATGACGAAGGATCGCTTCGGTGTTGGCTGGATGGTGATCGTGCCGAAGGAAATGTGAGGCACGCCTGTATCATTGGTGGTTTGAAACAGAAACGGCGGCAGATGCCGCCGTTTTATTTGCTGCCTTGATTCAGTGTGACGTCTTTCACACCCAGTCCGTATAGACGCCCATGCCGCGCTTGCGGATCTGGCCGGCGATAACGACGCGCTGGATTTCCGAAGTACCTTCCCAAATACGATCGACACGGATGTCGCGATAAAGCCGTTCCACCGGGTTCTCCCGCATATAGCCGCGCCCGCCGAGAATCTGCACTGCCTTGTCGATGACGCGACCGGCCATCTCCGAACAATGCAGCTTGAGGGCGCTCGCCCTTGCATGGATCATCTTGCGGTCGAGCGCTTGGTCGATTTCCCAGGCAACGCGATAGAGCATGGTCTTTGCCGCGAAGATCTCGACAGCCATATCGGCCAGCATGAACTCAATGGCCTGGAAATCGCGGATCGGCTTGCCGAATTGCACGCGTTCGGTGGCATAGGCATTGGCGATCTCGGCGGCGCGGGTGGCCGCACCCACCGTATGGCTGGCGATCTGCAGGCGCGCTTCGACGAACCAATCTTTGGTGAGATCGAGGCCCTGGCCGATCTCACCCAGCACATTCGCTTTCGGCACGGCGACATTCTCGAAGCGCAGCTCGGCATGATCGAAAGTATAGGTGTGCATGAATTTCGGCGACCGCAGATGGGTCAGCCCTTCCGCCGGCTTATCGACCAGGAACAAGGTCGGCTTGTCGGGATCGCCATCGACATGGGCATGGACGATGATGAAGTCCGAAGCATTGTACGACGTGACGAACCATTTCTCGCCCGTGAGATGCCAGTTGTCACCGCGCAGCACGGCACTGGTCTTCACCTGGCGCGGATCGGAACCGGCATCCGCCTCAGTGATGGCGAAGCAGCCGCGCCGCTCGCCCTGGCAGGAGGGGAGGAGGTAGCGCTTCTTCTGCTCTGCCGTGCCGAATTTGAGACTGACGGGCGGGCGCCATACTGCCGTCCAGAGGCCATTGGTGACGCGACCCAATTGCTCTTCCATCACCGTCTGTTCCAGCATGGTCAGGCCAAGCCCGCCATGTTCGGCGCGGTGATTGATGCCGGCGAGACCGGCGTCGCGTACCTGTTGCCGGAGGGCTGCGCGCCGTTCCGCCGGCAGCTCGCCATGTTCCTCGACCACAGTCTCCAGCGGTATCAATACCCGCTCGACGAAGTCGCGTGCCTTGGCCGCCAGTTGTTTCTCGCGCGCCGAAAGTTCCAGATCCATGGCTTGTCCTCCCGCCTTGATATCGCCCTAAGCTAGGTAAGCCGCGGCCCGACGGCACGCCTTTAAATTGTCAGCCCCTCATGACATGGGAGAATGCCAATGAGGGATGTGGATGACCGGCGTTGCGGGTCAGCGGCGCTTCGCCGCTTTCGGCGATGCCTTGGCCGTGGTGGCTTTGGCGGCGGCCTTTTTCGGCGTCGCCTTTCCGCTGGCGGCTGGTGCCTCCGGTGCTGGCTTTGACAGTGCCGAAACGGGTCGTTGCAGCAGTGCCATCTCGCCGAGCAGCCAGTCGCGCACCAGCACGGCCGGCTTGCGCAAAGGGCGATTGCTGCTGGCGACCAGGTAATAGGTGCGGCCGGTCGCATGTACTTGCGGCCCGGCGGGCACCAGGCTGCCTTCATGAAGCGCATGCGAGACGACATGGCGCCAGCCAAGCGCGATGGCCCGGCCGCTGATCGCCGCCTGCAGGGTCAGGGCATAGTCGGAGAAGGTGAGGCTGCGGCTGCCATGGGGGTTCGGCAGATCGAAGGTGGCGAGGAAACGTGACCAGGGCAGGCGGGTGGTGCCGGATAGATGCGCCAGGGCATGTTGTGACATGTCACAGCCCGGGCCGAGCGGCCCGTGGCGGCGCAGGTAATCGGGCGAGCAGACCGGCAGGATTTCCTCCGCCAGGAGCGGCCAGCGCAGATGTTCGGCATCGTCCTGGGCATCATAGCGGATGCCGAAATCGACGTCCTGGACCGGTCCCAGGGGTTCGCCCCGCATCACCTGGAAGCGCAGATCGATCTGCGGGAAAACACTTTCGAATTCCGGCAAACGCGGCATCACCCAATGCATGGCGAAGGCCGAGGAGATGGACATCGTCACGGTGCCCTGTTCGCCCTGCTGGCTGCGGATATCCTCGATCGCCATCTCGACGCGCTGGAAGCTGCTGGTGACGGCAGCATAAAGCTGCCGGCCCTCTTCCGTGAGTTCAATGCCGGTGGGCGAGCGATGGAACAGGCGGGCACCGAGATGTGCTTCGAAGCGGGCGATCATGCGGCTGACCGCCGATTGGGTGACGGACAATTCGCCCGCTGCCTGGGTGAAGCTGAGATAGCGGGCCGAGGCCTCGAAGACGAAGAGGGCGCTCGGGGAGGGAACCAGTCGGCGGAGTGAGGTCATGACCTGATGGCATAAGGTGGGTTTTCCCCATCTGAGCGCAGCCCGGCCAATTTGACAAGCCGGCTGACCCTGCCGAAGCGCAGGTGAGGCAGGCTTACGGCGCGACCAACCGCAGGCGGCCGCTGCGAC
>DATMUQ010000585.1:0-7058 GCA_035563795.1 Terriglobales bacterium
GACCGGCAGCCAGTCGGCGCGGTCGATGGCGATGCGACGATTGCCGCCGCCATGCTGCTGGATGAGATCGACAATCTCCTGCGCCCAGTTGCCGGCCATCTCCTCATTGCGCTCGCCGACGATCATATAGTCCCAGGCCCAGGCCGGGCGGATCTCGTCGATGGTCGTCAGATCCTTGGCGAGATGCCGGGCGCTGCCGAGCTCGAACAGGATGACGGGGCCTTCGGTGGCGATGAAGACGTAGCGGCAGGGGTTATGCATGGTCCAGACCTGCATGTTCCGGCTGCCGGTGGCGTAGCGGATATTGACCGGATCGAAGAGCAGCAACCCGGCATAGTCGCTGGCGCGCAGGCCCTGGCGTAGACGGGCGAGGCGATAGGCGCGAATGGCCGCCTCGTCGATCTCCGGAATCATGGTCGACATCGCTCTATCCGCTTCCTATTCCGCCGCACCCTGTGCCGGCTTCAGCTCGCGCCGATCGACCGCCAGCCCGGTGACGGGAATATGGCAGCGGATGAAATGGCCCGGCTCGGCACCCGGCAGCAAAGGCGGTTCCTGGCTGCGGCAGACCTCGCCAAGCTGGCGCGGGCAGCGGGTATGGAAGACGCAGCCGCTCGGCGGATTGATGGCGCTGGGGATCTCACCCTTGAGCCGCACGCGCTCCGGCGCAGTGCCGTCGATCGTCGGCACCGCCGAAAGAAGTGCCTCGGTATAGGGGTGATGCGGGCCGGAGAAGACGCGCTCCGCCGGACCGATCTCCATCAAGCGTCCGAGATAGAGCACGGCTATGCGATCGGAGAGATAGCGCACGGTGCCGAGATCGTGGGAGATGAAGACGTAGCTGACCTTGCGCTCGCTCTGCAGCTCCGCCAGCAGGTTAAGGATCGCCGCCTGGACCGAGACGTCGAGCGCCGAGGTCGGCTCATCGCAGACGACGATGCGGGGATCGCCGGCGAAAGCGCGGGCGATGGCGACACGCTGTTTGAGACCGCCAGAAAGCTGGCGGGGTCGTGCAGCGAGATAGCGATCGGCAAGGCGCACGGCGCGGGTGAGGGCGATCAAGCGATCGAGCCGGGCCGCACTTGGCAGGCTGGTCAGTTTTCGCAGTGAGCGGTCGATCAATCGTCGGATGGTATGCGAGCGGTTGAGTGCGGAATCCGGGTTCTGGAAGACGATCTGCAGCGATTTCAGCGCCTCGTTGGTGCGCTCCTTGACGCGTCCCGCCAAAGGTTTGCCGTCGAGCTCCAAAGTGGCGCCGGCATCCGGTCCGGTGAGACCCATCAGCACGCGGGCAAAGGTGGTCTTGCCGCTGCCGGATTCACCGACCAGACCCAGGGTTTCACCGGGCCACAGCTCCAGTGAGACGTCGCGCAGGGCCTGGACGAGATGCTGCGCCGTGCCGAAGGATTTGTTGAGCTTCTCAACCCGCAGCACCGGCTGCCCGTCGCGGCTGACCACTGTTTGCGCTGAAAGCTCCGGCGGCGTGGTGCGTGGCAGTTCGCTCGCCTTTTCATGATAGTGGCAGCGGCTGCTGCGCCCGCCGAGATCGTGCAGCGGCGGCGCCTCCTGATGGCAGCGATCGGTGGCGAGGCCACACCGTTCGGCGAAGACGCAGCCGGGAATGACCGCACCCGGCGTCGGCAGGAAGCCGGGAATGGTGTCGAGGCGGCCGTGATCCTTGCGGCGGCCGCGGCGCGGCAAGCAGCGCAGCAGGCCGACCGTATATGGATGGCGCGGATTGGCGAAGACTTCCGCCGTCGTACCTTCTTCCACCAGCGTGCCGGCATAGAGCACGCCGACCCGGTCGCACATGCGGGCGATCACCGCCAGGTTATGGCTGATGAAGAGCACCGAGGTCTCGTATTCGCCCCGCAGCTTGGCAACGAGATCGAGCACCTCGGCCTCGACCGTGGCATCAAGACCGGTGGTCGGTTCATCGAGGATCAGCAGACGCGGATTGATCGACAGCGCCATGGCGATGGCGACGCGTTGCTGCATGCCGCCGGAGAGCTGGTGCGGATAGCGCTCCATCACCGAGGTGGGATCGGCGATCTGCACCCGGCGCAGCATCTCGGCGGCGCGCTTGAAGGCTTCCGCTTGCGGCAGGCCTTTCAGGGTGAAGATCTCGGCCACCTGGCGGCCGACGCGGATCGACGGATTGAGCGCCCGGCCGGGATCCTGATAGACCATGGAGACGGTATTAGCCCGCAGATGCCGGAGGTCGGCGCCGCCGAGTTTGAACAGGTCGCGGCCATCGACCAGGATGTTGCCGCCACGCACACGGCCATTGCGCGGCAGATAGCGGACGGCGGCAAGGGCAGCGGTGGATTTGCCGCAACCGGATTCACCGACGAGACCATAGGCCTCGCCCCGACCGATACGCAGGCTGACGCCGCGCAATACCTGGCGGTCCTTGCCGCGCACCCGGTAGGCAA
The DNA here is from genome assembly GCA_035563795.1 of Terriglobales bacterium. GTDB lineage: Bacteria > Pseudomonadota > Alphaproteobacteria > Dongiales > Dongiaceae > Dongia_B. The sequence continues at coordinate 2,436 of DATMUQ010000585.1, forward strand.
GGTCGAGATCGCGGATGACGAGCGCATCGGTGGTGGCGGCTGGTCCAGCGGATGCGGTCACGGTCTGGTCTGTCATCGTCACGATTCAAGCGCTCCCTGGATGCCGTCCGCGACGAGGTTGACACCCACCACCAGCGAGGCGATGGCGCAGGCATCGAACATGACCGTCCACCAATAGCCGCCGTTGATCAGGCCATAGCTTTCAGAGACCGCGAGGCCCCAATCGGGCGAGGGCGGCTGGATGCCGAAGCCGATGAAGCTCAGCGTTGCCACGGTGAAGATGGCATAGCCGAGGCGCACCGTGCCCTCGACCAGGATCGGAGGAATGACATTGGGCAGGATTTCGGCAAACATGATGTAGAAGGCGTTCTCGCCGCGCAATTGTGCCGCCGACACGTAGTCGAGCTCGCGCTCCGACAGCACCGCCGAGCGCACGGTGCGGGCGACGATCGGGGCGAAGAAGACGCCAATGACGATGACCACCGTGGTGTTCGAGGTGCCGAGTGCCACCAGGGACATCAAGGCGATGATGACCAGCGGCAAAGCCAGGATGGCCTCGATCACGCGGCTGATGCTTTCATCGATAAGGCCGCGAAAATAGCCGGTGATGAGACCTAGGGCCGTTCCGAGAATGGTGCCGAGGATGGTCGCCAACGGGGCTACGGTCAGGATGTCGCGAGCGCCGACGATGACGCGGGAGAAGACATCGCGGCCGAGCTGGTCGGTGCCGAACCAGTTATCGGCGGAAGGCGGGGCGAGGGTGTTGAGGAGATCGCCGTTGAACGGGTCCTGCGGCACCAAAGCGCTGCCGAACAAGGCACAACCGACCCAGAAGAGGACGATGATCAGGCCGGCCATGAAGGTCCATGAACGGGCGAGGAGCCGCAACCGCTCGTAGCGCGCACTCTTCAGGCTGTCAGCTTTCCGGGCCTCGGCCATATCCATCTGCGGCGTGCTCATTCTGCGGCTCCGAAGCGAATGCGCGGATTGAGCGCGGAATAGAGAAGGTCGGCCGCCAGGGTGGCGAAGGTATAGACGATGCCGATGCTGAGGATGCCGGCTTCGAGCATGGGGAAGTCCTTGCCGCGGGCGGCGATGTAGATGAGGCTGCCGATGCCCTCGTAATGGAACAGCACCTCGACCACGACCAGCCCGCCGATCAGGTAACCCATCTGGGTGGCAATGACGGTGATGGTCGGCAACAGGGCGTTGCGCAGGACATGGCGCCACAGCACCGTGCGCCGGGGCAGGCCCTTGAGCACGGCCGTCCGGGTGTAATCTGCATCCAGCGCCTCGATCGTGCCGGCGCGCGCCATGCGGGCGATATAGCCGAAGAGGACGAAGACCAGCGGCAGAGATGGCAGCAGCAGGTAATAGATTTGGGTGAGCGGATCGGCATCGGCCGGGGCCGTGGCGGTGATCGGCAGCCAGTCGAGCCAGACACCGAAGATCATGATGAGGACGATGCCGGTGACGAATTCCGGCAGCACCGTCGCCGAGAGCCCGATGACGCTGATCAGGCGGTCAAGCGGCCGGCCGACATGCAAGGCGGCCCAGACGCCGCCGCCGATGCCGAGCGGCACCACCAGGGCAAAGGCCACGGCCGCCAGCTTCAGCGAATTCAGCATGGCATTGATGATGAAGGGGGCGACCGGCGAGCGGAAGGTATAGGACATGCTCATGTCGCCGATGACGAAATGGCCGATCCAATCCAGGTACTGCACGACCAAGGGGCGGTCGGCGCCAAGCTGGTGATTGAGATTGGCGACGGCGCGGGCATCGGCCAGCGGTCCGAGGATGGCACGGCCGACATCTCCCGGCAGCAATTGTGCGCCGGCAAAGACGAGCAGGCTCAGGAGCCAGAGGGTAACGACAGAGAGCAGCAGTCGTTTCAGCAGGAGTCTGGAGAAGCTCAAGGTACACGCCTCTCAAGCGTCGAGATCGAAGAATGACGAACGGCACCGGCTACAGCGAGGGATCCCGCCATAGCCGGTGCGATCGGCTGATTGCGCCTTACGACTTGATCGTGGCGTTTTCCAAGAAGAGCTGCGCCATGGCGGTCGCCCTTGCCCCGGAGACCTTCTTAGTGGTCGCCGTCAGGAAGTCGTAGAAGTAGGTCCACAGGATCGGCGTCTCATCCAGCAGCAATTCCTGGATCTTGCCCGCCGTCCCGCGCTGCGTCTGCAGATCGAGGGCGCCGATATACTGGCCGACCAGCGTATCGTAGTCCTTGTTCTTGAAATGCGCGCCGTTCCAGGTGCCGTCGCTCTTCAGCGGGGCAGCCAGGGTGACGTTCGGCACGCCGCGATGACCATAATCGGTGCCGCCCATGACGGAATCCAGCCAGTCGGACTGGCCATAGACCGCCTTGCCGTAATAGGCGTCCTGGCTTTCGACATTGAGTTCCATGTCGATGCCGATCGCCTTCACCGCCTGCTGGATCACCTGGGCATATTCGGGGATTTCCAAATATTTCTCGGTGGTCAGCTTGACCTTGAAGCCGTTCGGCATGCCGGCCGCGGCCATCAGTTCCTTGGCCTTGCCGATGTCCTGGTGGCGTTGCTTGACGTTCTTGTCGGTCGAGGGGAAGACCGGCGCGAAAGGCGAGTCATTGCCGATATCGGCGCGGTCCTTGAACAGGCCCTTGATCAGCTTCTTGCGGTCGATGCAAAGCGCCACCGCCTGGCGGACACGCTTGTCGGTGAAGGGCGCCTGGTCATTGCGCATATGGATCTGCGTATGGGCGCTCGATTTCAGGCTCATGATGTTGACATTGGGGTCGTTCAGCAAGGCAACGCCGGAGATCGCCGGCAGCTGGTTGATGATGTCGACCTGATGCCCCTGCAAGGCCAGGACCTGCGGCTGCATATCGGCATAGAAGGTGAACTCGGTGCGATCCGGGAGCGCCTTCGGGCCCCAGTAATCGTCATTGCGGACGAAAGAGGCGCCGACCTTCGGCGTGTACTTGTCCAGCTTGAACGGGCCGGTACCGACGAAGTTCTTCTCGAAGTCGCCGGCATAATCGGCGGGGATGATGATGGTGTTGTAATTGTCCGAGCAGACGTAATAGGGGAAGTTGCCGTTCGGTGCGTCGAGGTGGAACTCCACCGTGTAATCGTCGACCTTCTTGGTATTGCCCTTGGAAAGGACGCCGCTGAAGGCGGAAAGCGCGTTCGAGGAATTGGCCGGATCGGCGAGGCGGTCGAAGGTCGCGACCACATCGGCCGCGGTCATGCTCTTGCCGTTATGGAATTTCACGCCCTGGCGGATCTTGAAGGTCCAGACGCTGCCATCCTGGTTCGGCTTCCAGCTTTCAGCCAGCACCGGCTTCAGGATGAGGTCGGGGCCGGAGATGGCGAGGAACTCGCCGGTCTGCTGCAGCATCAGCAGGCCGCCGCCATCGGCGACGGTGACAGGATCGATCGCCGCGGCCGGAACCGTGGTGGCGACGCGAATGGTGCCGCCCGGCGTACCGGCGCGGGCCGTTGACGGCAGCCAGAGGCTGGAGCCGAAGGCGCCGGCGAGACCGCCCAACAGGGGCAAGGACATGCCGACGATGCTGCCATGGCGCAGGAAAGCACGGCGGTCGATATGACCGGCGGCGAATTCGTCGATGATGTGGTTATCCAGCTCGCTGCTGCGACGGCGTACGCTATCGATGAATTTATCGTTCTTCTTCACTGAAACCTCCCAGTTTCTACTACGATACAGTTGACCCCACCCCACACTGACCTTTTGTCTGCCTTAACGGCATGTTTTTATCCAAGTACGACTTTCAGCTACGGTTTTAGTGCGACGCCGCTTGCCGTCACTGTCAGGCGACACCGTGCGAACGTCAACCGACATTCTCTTGAGGTACCATTGTTTTCCGCGCAGCCGCTTTGCCCCGTGCCATGCTGGTCGCGGCGATCACCGAGCTGACAAAGGCCATCGCCGCCGCTGATGCCATGATCCAGCGATAGCCGTTGACGAAGGCCAGCTTGATGGCGGCCGTTACAGCCAGTTGCAGATCGGGCGCGAGATCAGCCGGCACATCGGCCCCGGCCAGCTTTGCCCGCTGTGCCGCCAAGGCCTGCAAAGCTGCATCCGGCAGATTGAGCGGCGCCAAGGCGCTGGTCAGTGCCGAATCGAAACGGTCGGCGAGCAGCAGCCCGAAGACGGCGATGGCGATCAACCCGCCCGCCCGCGCCGCCATGTTGTTGATGGCGGAGGCAAGACCGACATTATCCTCGCCGGCCGCACTGAGCGCCGCCACGGTGACGGGCGCCACGCAAATTCCCATACCGACACCGATCGTCATCAAGGCCGGCATGAAGCCGATGATGTAGGAGGTCTGCGGGCCGGCCAGGGTCAGCAGCAGGAAGCCGGCGCCGGCAAAGCAGGCACCGATCATCAAGGGAAAGCGCGGCCCGAAGCGATCCGACAGGCCGCCGGCCCAGCGCGACAGGATCGACACGATGATGACGAAGGGCAGCAGCGCCATGCCGGCCTCCAGCGGCTTGAAACCCTGGATCTGCTGCAGGCGGAAAGGCACGAAGAAGAGCGCGCCCGACAAGGCTGCCCAGAGCAGGAAGGTGAAGACCTGAACCCCGGCAAAGCCTGGCAGGCGGAAGAGCGACAGCG
>DATMUQ010000586.1:0-3711 GCA_035563795.1 Terriglobales bacterium
GAACGAGAGGCACCTGGATTCCGGCGGCGTCGCCGGTGAAGCCGAACAGCCACACCGCCATCGCGAAGAGCAGGCAAGCCACGGGTCCCGGGACCAGGCGCCCTTCAGGCAGCAAGGCAAGGCCGACACCGAGCGGGAACGCGGCATACCAGCGATTGCCGAGATCGACCACGAGCAGCAGCGAGATGAGCACGAGGAGGACACGGAAGGTCCGGGACGGCGTGGCGATGAGGACGGCGGCGAGGCCGAAGGCTACGAAGCTCCCGATGAATTCGTATTTCATCGTCCAGAGGCTGCTGTCATACCAGAAGTCGCCGTGAAAGAAGGTGCGGTAGAGGCCCTGGAGCAGTGCCTCGGTGAATCGGGGCTCGAAGGGCTTGTCACCCGCCGCGGCGAAGGTGCTGAGCCAAGGGCTCTGCGTCATCGCTCCCACCTCGACATGGCGGTAGGCCGCCAGTTCGAAGCCGGCCCAGGACAGCAATGTTGCGATGGTGGTCGGGCCGGCCAGCCGCGGCCAGCGTTTGATGGCATTGCGGGCGAGGATCGCGGCGTTCGATGTGACGAGTGCCTTGCGGGTCAGCACATAGCCGGAGAGTACGAAGAATAGCGCCACGGCCGCGGGCCCGTTGATCAAGCCGTAGGCCGGCGATCCGACCAAGGATGGCTGATCTTTCAAATCCGGCACCGTGCCTGACCAAGCCGGAAAGAATCCGAGCATCGAATGCCAGAAGACGACCGACAGCGCCGCAATGCCGCGCAAGGTCTCGAGCGAGACGTTACGTGCTTCCTTCGGCGCGCCGGAATGCCTGGCAAGCACCGGTTCTCCGCGCGGCAATATGGTCCGAACTTCCATCGCCCGCCCTTCCCGCAAGAGATGCCGGGGATATGCATGCGGTCGTCTTTCCGCTTCCGGAATCGGGAGCCACGATCCGCGGATGAAAGGAATTTCGTCGGCACAGGAACGCCGCAAGCCGTTTCAGGTTCCGAGCCGACAGGCAATACGCAGCCGGGCGGCTGGAGATACCGCGCATCTGTCGGCGGGGCGACAAGGACCGGGTCTCCCGCCCGGTGATCATGGCAAATCGCGGCGCAAAAAATTTCTTCCTTTTGCAAATGAGAATGAGTTGCAATTACAAATGACCGGTGCTAGTCTTCCTCTCGGTCGCGAGATGGCGGTCACGACATCGCGGTCGGCGTGTTCGGCCCACGCCGGGTTGACCGCCATCTCGCACCGACTGACGAAGGCAACGCCTTCGCCCCCACGGCCGGATAAGCGGCCAACCCACGATGCCGGCCCGATCGCCCGCCGATCCGGCCTTCCGGTGCCGATGGCAGCGCGGTTCTTGCGGCGACAGCGTCCAACAGCGAGGTATTCTCCATGGGCCAATCGGCCAATGACAATCTGCCGGCGTCATCCAACGCGGCGCAGGAAGAGGGCTGTGCGTTTCAGGATCTGCCCTTCGGCGGCCAGCTGCTGGTCTGGGGCATGCGCCACTGGGTGACCGCCTTGAAGACCGGCCAGGATTTTGCCGCCATGACCGGTGATGGCTTCGCCCAATTCGGCCTCGGTGCTGCCGGGCAGTCGATGGACGATCTCTTCCAGGTGATCGCCGTCTCTGCCGCACGCCAGATCGACATCCGCTGCGTGAAATGCCAACGGGTCAGTCCCGATGAGCAATTGCTGCTGGATTGCCTCGCCGCCGCACAGGACGGGCACCTGCCGCTGGGCTATGCCGGTCTGCTGGAGATTCTACCGCCGGCGGCGGCGCGCCATGCCATGCCGACCCTGATCTCTCTGGCGAAGATCACCGCCCATGCCGGTTTGGTGCTGCGCCCGGTGCAGAAGGCGCGGCCGCAGGCCAGTGTCGCTCAACCCGGCATCTCATCCATGACGGAGACAGGTGTGACCGTTCATCACGGCAAGGCGACGACGCCGGTGAGCCGGCTGTTCGACCGCGCGGCCCAGAAGCTGCCGTATCTTGAGGTACCGGCGCTGGTCCACTGACACAGGGCCATCCGGGAAGGAGGCGCGATGCAGATGAGCCTTGCAGCAAACAACCGGGGCAAGAATCTCGGCAGCGACATGCCGGTGCCGATTCACGAGCTCGGCTCGGTCTTTGTATTGACCCAGCTTCTCTCCACCACCCTGCCCGGCGCCACGGCGATTGAGACCTTGAAGCGCCAGGCACACCAGATCGGCTGGGAACCGGTGAGCGATGTTCTGCGCAGCGCCATCGAGCGCAGCCTAGCGCGGCGGCATCTGTCGCTCGATGTCGCGCAACGCCTCGCCATCACGGCAGCGGGACGGCAGTGGTTGGCAGGATTGATGGCGCAGAACTTCGCCGCCGGCCCGATCCGCTGCAGCGACATGCTGCGCAATTGCCAGCGGCAATCGGCGGCGAAACTACCGGCCGATCCGCAAACCCCTGGTATCAGGCGCCGCGCCAGTTAGCTGGCTGCGGCGACGAAGGGCTTTGACAGTGCGTAGGAGCGTTCCGCCGAATAGATCGCCTGCTCGCCGCCAGTGAAGCTGGAGAACAGGGTGAAATGCGTCACCTCGAAGCGCTCGCTGCGGAACAGATTATGTGACGCCAGATATTGCTGCAGCTTCGGGATCGACGGATCCTTGGGATAACTCAGCGTCACATGCGGCGTGTATTTCAATCCCTCGGGCGGAACGCCGGCACGCACCACGGCAGATTCGATCTTGTCATGGAGGTGCTGCAGCGACGGTTCCTTTTCGACCCCGGCCCAGATCGCCCGGATCTTCGAGCCGCTGCCGAAATGGCCGACCCCGGCAAGACGCAGCGAGAAGGACGGCACACGGATACCGGCCAAGGCGGCATCGACATAGTCCATGTCGCGGCCATCCAGCTCACCGAGGAAACGCAACGTTATATGGAAGTTCTCCGGAGGGACCCAGCGCGTCCCCGGTATGCCGCCGCAGAGCAGCCTGAGCTGCCAGCGAATTGATTCCGGCACGGTCAGGGCGACGAACAGGCGCATATTGCCCTCCACTGAGCGGGATATAAATGATCCCGGGGTCGCGACTCGAGAGGCTGCGACCACAGTCATCATACCAGTCAGACCGATTTCCTGCCAGAAATCTGCCGCATAAACACAATATCTTGTGAAAATCGGATTTTGGAAAAGTTTTCGCGACGGTTTTGCGACAAAGCCGGGACAGTCATCGAGTCGGGCGGGGAGCCGGACATCCTGGCTTGAATCGACCGGCTCGGATCAGCCGGCCGCCTTGGACGCATGGGAGGGCGATGCGGTTGACGGCCAGTTATAGCTTTCGCAGACAACCCGGCCCATCATGTCTTGCAGGAACAGGCGATAGGCGGTGCAGCGGATCACCGCCAGGCGCGCGGCCATGAGAGCCGCATCGCGATCGGCGTGGCTGCACGCCGTCGCGTCGCCCTCGCGCTGGCTCTGCCATCCACCGGTATCGTCCATATAGATCCGATAGGTTGCCGGCGGTGCAACCGGGACGACACCAAGCGCAGCCCGCAAATCTTCCATGACGGCATGCGCGTCGCTTTGCTTGCCCACCGAATCATCAGCCGGATCATCATTGGCATTGGCGGTAGCGGCGCCCGCGGTATCGAAAGCCATATGCGGACGCGCAGAGGATGCGGCAGGCGTACGGGGCTCGGAAGGCTCTGGCATGGCGAGGCCTCTCATTTGAATCCGGCGACCCGGGCGAAG
>DATMUQ010000587.1:0-2687 GCA_035563795.1 Terriglobales bacterium
ACCGCCAGCGGCAATTCGACCCGGCACAGCGCCGGCCACGACCGGATGTGGATCGCCAGGGCAGTGACCTCTCGGCCTGGGTCACGACGGATAAAAGCCTCGCCAACAACGCGCCTCACGCGCATCTCACCATGATGGTCGACGGGTTGCATTGCGGTGCCTGCGTCTGGCTGATCGAGCAGGCTCTGTTGCGGCAGCCCGGTGTCATCTCTGCCCGTGTCTCCCTCTCCACCCGACGCCTGAGCCTTGCCTGGCAACCAGCGGCAACGAGTGCCGAGCATCTCGCTGCGGTCGTTGAATCGCTCGGCTACCGGTTGGTGCCGGTGGCCCCGGATTGTCTGCGCAACCTCGATGAAGCCGAATTGAAGTCGCTGCTGCGAGCGATGGCTGTCGCCGGCTTTGCCGCCGGCAATCTCATGCTGCTCTCGGTCTCTGTCTGGTCCGGTCATGGCGACATGGCGCCGGGCACGCGCGACCTCTTTCACTGGATCTCAGCGCTGATCGCCATCCCCGCCGTCGGCTATGCCGGCCGGCCATTTTTCAAGAGCGCCTTAAATGTACTCCGCCACGGCCGCACCAACATGGATGTCCCGATCTCGCTGGCCATCATCCTGGCGCCCAGTATCAGCCTCTATGAGACCTTTACCGGCGGCGAGCAGGCCTATTTCGATTCTGCCGCGACCTTGCTGTTTTTCCTGCTCATCGGTCGCTACCTCGATCTACGCGCCCGCCGCCTCGCCCATAGCTCCGCCGAGCAGTTGATGGCCCTGGGTGGCGAGGCTGCGACGTTGATCCTGGAAGATGGCAGCCTGCGGGATACCCCGGCACGCGATCTCAAAGCCGGACAGCGCGCCCTCGTTCATGTCGGCGCCCGTATTCCCGCCGATGGCACCGTGACGCAAGGCGAGAGCCAGCTCGATGTCAGCCTCATTTCCGGTGAGTCGATGCCGGCGAAGGCCTCGCTGGGTACACATGTCTATGCCGGGACGCTCAATCTCATCGCCCCGCTGACCATCGCCATCGACAAGGTGGGCGATGCCACCCTGCTCGCCGATATCAAGCGCCTGATGGAGGCCGCAGAATCGCGCCGCAACCGCTACATCCGCATCGCCGATCGCATCGCCCGCTATTATGCCCCTTTCGTGCATGCGACCGCGCTGCTGACCTTCCTTGGCTGGATCACGCTTGGTCATCTCCCTTGGACCTCGGCCCTGCTCATCGCCATCGCCGTCCTCATCATCACCTGCCCCTGCGCCCTGGCTTTGGCTGTGCCGGTGGTGCAGGTGGTGGCCAGCCACCGCCTGCTCAAGGCCGGTATCCTGCTGAAATCGGCGGATGCACTGGAACGGCTCTGTCAGGTGGACAGCATCGTCCTCGACAAGACCGGCACACTGACGGTCGGGCGATTGGAGCTGCAACCCGGCTATGATCCGCAAGCATTGGCAATCGCCGCCCGCATCGCCGCCAACAGCAAGCATCCGCTCGCGCGCGCCGTGGCCCGCGCCGGTGGCGACCTAGTGCCGGCCGCACCGGTCACGGAGATACCCGGCAAAGGCCTGGAATGGGCGAGCACCGATGGCATCTGGCGGCTCGGCAGTGCCGCCTTTACCGGCAAGGCGGACGATCATTCCAGCGATCACGTCCTATGGCTGCTCGATCCCGGCGGCAAGGCCGCTGCCTTCCATCTCGCCGATCCCATCCGGCCCGACGCGGCGGCCATCATCGCGGAACTCGCCAAGCTCGGCCCGATCGAGATCTGTTCCGGCGACCGCCCGGCACCAGTCGCCCATCTTGCACAGCAAGTTGGTATCTCCACCTGGCATGCCTTGCAGATACCGGCCGATAAGGTTCGTCGCCTCGAAGAATTGCGCGCCGCCGGCAAGCATGTGCTGATGATCGGCGACGGGCTCAATGACGCGCCCGCCTTGCGGGCGGCCCATGTCTCGATGGCACCGACCAGCGCCGCTGATATCAGCCAGAATGCTGCCGACCTGCTGTTCCAGGGCGATGCCTTGCGGCCGGTGACACTCGCCATCGCCATCGCCAAGGCAACCGAGAGATTGATGCGCCAGAACCTGGCACTTGCCATCGTCTACAATGTCGCCGCGATCCCGCTGGCGATCGGCGGCGTGGTCACGCCGCTGGTGGCAGCGATTTCAATGTCGACGTCGTCGATCCTTGTTGTCCTCAATTCCCTGCGCCTCAATGCCAAGAGGCGCAGGCAGAACCTTTCGCAGGAGGGCGCATGACCATCTTGCTCTATCTCATCCCAACCGCTTTGACCTTAGGTGGCTTGGCGCTCGCCGGCTTTCTCTGGGCCTTGAAATCCGGCCAGTTCGACGATCTCGACGGCGCCGCCCAGCGCATCCTGTTCGACGACCCAGCCGATACGCCACCGAAGCGCTGACCCCGACTCCACATGCTGCGGAGCGAGAGCGTGTACCGCTCAGCACGACACGCGTGCAGATGATCACGCCGTCTCGTTGAACAGCTCCCGGCCGATCAGCATCCGGCGGATCTCGCTGGTGCCGGCGCCAATCTCGTAGAGCTTGGCGTCGCGCAGCAGGCGGCCGGTGGGATAATCATTGATATAGCCATTGCCGCCCAGGCACTGGATCGCCTCCAACGCCATCCAGGTCGCCTTCTCGGCGCAATAGAGGATGGCGCCGGCGGCATCCTTGCGGGTG
>DATMUQ010000588.1:0-8593 GCA_035563795.1 Terriglobales bacterium
CCTGCCGCTGGCACAGCGCCAGCATCTCCGGTTCGGGATCGACAGCCAGGACCGAACCGGCATAGGGCGCGAAGGCCATGGCCAACTGGCCGGGGCCGCAGCCGAGATCCAGCACGCGGCCATTCGTCGGCAAGCCGCAAAGCCTAGCGACCATCTCGGTCAAGCGCGCCGGATAGGCCGGGCGGCCGCTCAGATAATGCTGCGCAGCCGATTTGAAGCGGCGCGCGTCAAAGGGGATGACATCGATCTTGTCAGAGGCAGGCTTCGGGGAAGTCATGGGGTGGTTTCCTGATGTGAAGCGCGCAGACTACGCACCATCTCTAGCCGGCCGACTGACTGTCTTCCGGCGCCAGACAAACTCTCTTCAGGCCGGTCACCCCCACCGGCCGGCGGTCATATAGCATCCGCACGCACCGCCCGCATAGGGCAGCACGGCGTGTCAGACCAGCCGTTCGCCGTCAGGCGATGGCTGTGACGCGCTCCGGCTCAGGCAGTTCGGCGCCCCACATCTTCTCGAGATTGTAGAATTCGCGAACTTCCGGTCGGAAGAGATGAACGACAATGTCGCCACCATCGAGCAGTACCCAATCGCCTTGGGTCTTGCCCTCAACAGCGACACCCTTGATGCCAAGCTTGTGCAGCTTCTCATCAAGGTGCTGGGCCATCGCCGCCAATTGCCGCGAGGAGCGGCCACTGGCAATGACCATATAATCAGCGATGTTGGATTTGCCGCGGAGATCAATGGAGACGATGTTCTCGGCCTTGTCATCGTCCAGGGACGATTCGACGATCTTCAATACATCGTCGGTCATCATTGCAGCCGTCAGTGCTGCCTTCTTTGCACGAGGAATGGTCGCTACCCTCCTAGCCGGCGATATCGGCCAACACGCCGGACCGTTATCATCACGCCCGATTGGCCAGATGCGCCTTGCCGTTATGTTTTGCTTGCGAGAGCCTGGGCTTTCGAAGCGGCGGCACGGATCGCAGTGGCTGAAATCGGATTCAGCCGATGATGCACGAACGTCCAAGCCGGCGTCGAGGCCAGTGCCAGAAAATGGCTTGCGCTTTCGCGCTTTCTTTGCCTGGCAAATCGCCGGGCCGCCTTGGCGGCCAGTGCACTATAAGTATAGGTCGGTCTGTCAAAAACCGCAATTGGTAGGAGATGAATTATCTGTTTCCACTTCTTCCAACGGTCAAACTGGATCAAATTGTCGGCACCCATGAGCCAGACAAAACGACAGGTTCGGTATCTTTCTACCAGTTTGGCGAGGGTATCGGCGGTATAGCGCGTGCCCAGCCGGCACTCGATATCGGTGACGATGATGCGCGGATGCCGGGCTTCGGCCCTGGCAAGTTTCAAGCGCTGCCCGAGCGGTGCCATGCCGGAGACCGGCTTCAAGGGATTCTGCGGGGCGACCAGCCACCATACCTCGTCAAGACCGAGCGTCGTCAGGGCCGCTAGGCTGAGGTCACGATGGCCATCATGTGCCGGATTGAACGAGCCGCCGAGTAGGCCGATTTTACGCCGCCGCACCGATCTCCCCCGGGTTGTCCCTTACCCCAGAATCGCCGCCCGCCAGGATCACGGGCGGATCTGGCCCGTCCCTCTGACCACGTATTTATAGCTGGTGAGCTGCTCGGCGCCGACCGGGCCACGGGCATGCAGCTTGCCGGTGGAAATGCCGATCTCCGCCCCCATGCCGAATTCGCCGCCATCGGCGAATTGGGTCGAGCTATTGTGGATGACGATGCCGGCATCGACCTCGCGCAGGAACTTCTCCGCCGCGACGGCATCTTCCGTGATGATCGCCTCGGTATGATGCGAGCCATGCTTGTTGATATGACTGATCGCCTCATCGACACCCGAGACCAGTTTGACCGCAATGATGGCATCGAGGAATTCGGTGTCCCAGTCGAGATCGGTCGCGGTCGTAACACGCGCATCGACCGCCTGGGCCGCCGCATCGCCACGCACCGCGCAGCCGGCTTCCAGCAGATCCTTCACCAGCGCGGGTAACAGATCGTCCTTGCGCGCCTCGGCCACCAGCAACGTCTCGGTCGCACCGCAGACGCCGGTGCGCCGCATCTTCGCATTCAAGGTGATGCGCCGTGCCTTCCCGGCATCCGCCGTGATGTCGATATACGTATGGCAATTGCCATCGAGATGCTTCAGCACCGGTATCCGGCTCTCCGACGCCACCCGCTCGATCAGGCCGCGGCCGCCACGCGGAATGATGAGGTCGATCGCGTCGGTCATGGTCAGCATGATGCCGACGGCAGCCCGGTCGGTGGTGGGAAGGCACTGGATCGCCGCTTCCGGCAAGCCGGCTTCGCGCAACCCGCCCTGCAGACAGGCGAGGATCGCCAGCGATGAGCGGGCACTCTCGGAACCGCCACGCAGGATTGCGGCATTGCCGGATTTGAGGCAGAGGCCGCCGGCATCGGCGGTCACATTGGGGCGGCTTTCATAGATGATGCCGATAACGCCGAGCGGCACGGCGATACGGGCGATCTTGAGCCCATTGGGGCGATCCCAGGCAGCCAGCTCGCGGCCGACGGGATCCGGGAGCTCAGCAATCTCCTCAAGACCACGCGCCATGGCTTCGACCCGCTTTTCGTCAAGCATCAGACGATCGAGCAAGGCAGCCGTGAGACCACGCGCTTTGCCCTCGGCCATGTCTTCGGCATTGGCAGCGATGATCGCTGCTTTCTGTACGCGCAAAGCCTTGGCCATCGCCCGCAACGCCTGGTCCTTGGTCGGTCGATCGGCGAGAGCGAGCCTGGCGGCAGCGGCCTTCGCCGCCTGGCCTAGCGCCTTCATCTGCGCGGCAAGATCGTCGGTTTCCACGGACTTCAACTGATTGCGGGCGGTCATGGTCTCAGCTCAACACCAAATCGTCTCGGTGAATCATTTCATCACGCCCGCGATAACCGAGCAAGTCGGCGATCTCGCGGCTCTTATGGCCCATGATGAACTTGGCATCGCGGGCATTATAGGCAATGAGGCCCCGCGCGATCTCGGCACCGGCCGGATCGGTCACCACCACGGCATCGCCCCGCTCGAAGCGGCCTTCGACGCGGATGACACCGGCCGGCAACAGACTGCGACCAGCCTTCAAGGCACCGAGCGCACCGGCATCGACAGCGATCTTGCCCTTGGGCTTCAGTGCCCCGGCGATCCAGCGCTTGCGCGCGGTACGCGGTGTCGCCGAGGGCAGGAACCAGCTGCAGGTGGCACCGTCGAGCAAGGCCTGCAGCGGGTTCATGCGATGGCCATTGGCGATGGCCATGCGGCAACCGGCAGCCATGGCAATGCGCGCCGCCGAGAGCTTGGTCACCATGCCGCCGGATGAATAGCCCGGCGGCGCTTCGCCCGCCATCGCCTCGACCTCGTTGGTGAGCTCGGTGATCTCAGGGATAAACTCAGCGTCCTTGTCCTTGCGCGGATCGGCGGTATAGAGGCCGTCGATATCCGACAGGAGAATGAGCGTATCGGCGCTGATCATGGCAGCCACACGCGCGGCAAGACGGTCATTGTCGCCGAAGCGAATTTCCGAGGTCGCCACCGTGTCATTCTCATTGATGACCGGTACCGCTTCCATCTTCAGGAGCGTGTTCAAGGTCGAGCGCGCATTGAGATGACGGTTGCGCTCCTCGGTATCATCGAGGGTCAGCAGGATCTGTGCGACGGTGATGTCGTGGCGCGCGAGGCGCTCCTGATAGGCATGCGCTAGGCGGATCTGGCCGGTGGCAGCGGCAGCCTGCTTTTCCTCGAGACGCAACGCGCCGGTGACGAGACCAAGATGGCGCCGGCCAACGGCAATGGCACCCGATGACACCAGCACCACTTCGATGCCGCGCTTGCGCAAGGCCGCGACGTCGTCAGTCAAAGCGTCGAGCCATTTGCGGCGAATATCGCCGGTTTCATCATCGACCAGCAAAGCGCTGCCGATCTTCACGACCAGGCGCTTCGATGTTGCGATATTCTGTTCCTTCGCCCCGCGCCGTTTCTCGGTCATGCCTGCCCCTTACGCGTCCCCGTCATGTTCATCGCCGGCCCGTTCATTGCTGGCGACGATGATCTCTTCCTCGTCATCCTCCGCCGTCACCCGCAGGATCGGGCCATCATGGCTGGCTTCCTCTTCAGCCTGCGCCTCTTCTTCATTCATCCGCGCCCGATGCTCGCGGACAATCTCCATCACCTGGCGCAACAGCTCCTTGATGCCAAGGCCGGTGGCACCTGACGCGGCCAGGACCGGCTCAACCGCGTTCTTGGCGCGACTGCGCTTCAGTTTCGCGGCCTTGGCGAGCAGCTTCTGCTTCTCGAGAATCTCTTCCGGCAGCAGCGAATCGCATTTGTTGAGGACGACGATCTCGCGCTTGGCGGCGAGGACCGGGCTATAGGCCTGCAATTCGGCACGGATGGTCTTATAGGCATCGGCCACGTCTTCCTGCGTGCCATCGATCAGATGGATAAGGACGCCGCAGCGCTCGACATGGCCGAGGAACCGATGGCCAAGGCCGGCGCCATCATGCGCGCCTTCGATAAGACCTGGAATGTCAGCGAGCACGAATTCGCTCTGGTCGACATGCACGACACCCAATTGCGGGGTCAGCGTGGTGAAGGGATAGTCGGCGATCTTCGGCTTGGCGCGGCTGGTGGCCGCGAGCAGGGTCGACTTGCCGGCATTGGGCAGACCAACAAGACCGCAATCGGCGATCAGTTTCAGGCGCAGCCAGACCCAGCGTTCCTCGCCCGGCCAGCCTTCACCATGTTGGCGCGGCGCCTGGTTGGTCGAGGTCTTGTAATGCGCATTGCCGAAGCCGCCATCGCCACCCCGGCACAGGATAACGCGCATATCCGGCTTCTTCAGGTCATAAAGCACCGTCTCGCGGTCTTCGTCGAGGATCTGGGTGCCAACCGGCACGCGCATGATGATCGGCTCGGAATCCGAACCGGTGCGGTTGCGGCCGCTGCCGTGATAGCCGCGACGTGCCTTGAAATGCTGGGCGTAGCGATAGTCGATGAGGGTGTTCAGGTTGGCGACCGATTCGACGATGATATCGCCGCCGCGCCCGCCATTGCCGCCATCGGGGCCGCCGAATTCGATGAACTTCTCGCGCCGGAAGCTGACGCAGCCGGCGCCGCCGTCACCGCTTTTCACGAAAACCTTGGCTTGATCGAGAAACTTCATCTTGGGGTCCGCCTATCGGCTGGCTTGCTGGTTGATCGGATGCTGGGTGATCTGGTGATAGCAAAGGAAAAGGGGAATGGCCCCTGGGAGCCATTCCCCTTCCAAATCCTCGGTCGTGAATGGCTGCGCCGGTCAGTCGACGGCGCGGGAGCTCATTCAGGCCTGCGGGATCACCGAAACGAAGGTCTTGCCACCCGTGGTGCGGTGGAATTCGACCTTGCCGTTGGTGGTCGCGAACAGGGTGTGATCGCGGCCCATGCCGACATTCTTGCCCGGATGGACCTTGGTGCCGCGCTGACGGATGATGATGTTGCCGGCGATCACCGCCTCATCACCAAACTTCTTCACGCCAAGACGACGGCCGGCTGTATCGCGACCGTTGCGGGAGCTACCGCCTGCTTTTTTATGTGCCATTGTGCTGTCTCCTTAATCGATCACAGATCGCGGGCCGAAGCCTCAGGCGACCTTGATGTCCGTGATACGCAGGACAGTCACCTTCTGGCGATGACCATTCTTGCGGCGATAGTTGTGGCGGCGGTGCTTCTTGAACACCAGCACCTTATCGGTCTGGGCCTGGTCCAGCACCTTGGCCGAAACGCTGGCGCCGGCGACCACCGGGGTGCCGAGCTTGGTGCTGGCGTCGTCGCCAACCATCAGAACCTGGTCCAGCGACACATCGGCACCGGCTTCAACGTCGAGCTTCTCGACCAGGATGACGTCGTTCTTGGCGACTTTGTACTGCTTGCCGCCGGTCTTGATCACTGCGAACATGATGTCCTGCTCTATATCTTCTTACGGCCCTACGGCCGGTGCCCCATCGGGCGGTCAAAAAAACAGGGGCCGCCTGCGCAGCGCTAAACAGCGCCGATCCGGGGCGACCCGTTCCAAGGGCCGGGAATATACTGTGCGACATTGATGTGTCAATGGAATTTGGCAGGAACAGAGGCGCTTTTCCTCCGGCCCCGCCAGACCGCTCCGAAAACTAATCCATTGAAAAATAATAATAAAGAAAAATCATCCGGGCAAAAACAGGGCTTCGGGAGCTGGTTTCCTGCTTGGAGCCAGGGGATTTGCGACTTTCCAGCCACGGATATCGGGTCGCAAGCCTGTCCGGAAACCCGCTTTCGACCCCAAGACCAGACCGGCGGACCGATTCTTGACCGGCCCGATTGCCTGCGGGAAGGGTCAGATCGGTTGAATAGCGGTCGTGGTCAGGGCTTCCGCCTTGCCGGCCAGCCGGATCGACGGGCGTTCGATCAGATGATGGAACAGCATCGCCCCCAGCATGGAAATGGTGAGGACCAGAAGGGCTGTCACCGCGGCGGCCATATCCGGGCCGGCAACCGGCTGCAGCGTCAGGTAGCTGCCAATTCCCAGCGACAGCAGGACCGGCAGGTGGAGCAGATAGAGCCCGAAGGACACCCGCCCCAGGAACAAGGACAGTCTCAGGCTGAAGAAACCCTGGACAGTCGGGGAGAGCAGCGTTCCGGCGACAATCAGGATCGACCGGGCCGTCCACTGGCTCATATGACCCATCGGATCGGCGAACTGGCCAAGCTGGTCCATTGCCTGGGGCACCAAGAGGTCAAGCAGCGGATAGAGCATGGCCCCGGTCAGGACAGCCCCGAGCCCGATGGCATCACAGGTGAGCTGATGTCGCTCAAAGGCGGGCCGGCATTTTTCAACGAGATCACGCAAGGCCACGCCCACGGCAAACAGCGCGCAGAAATTCGGCAGCCAGGACGGAATGGCAATCAGCATGCCACCGGCAATCGCGCAGGCCGCCAGGCGGGCGAAGCCGGCCGGCACGAAGAGGCAGAGCAGGAAAACCAGGATCGACCCCAGGAATTCGATGCGGATGGTCCATAAGACCGGATCATGCAACGGCGTGTGCGGACCGATAAAGGCACCGATCGTCGTCTCGCGCAGGACTTCCAGAAAGCCCGGATGATAGCCCGGCGGGAACAGCGTGTGCATCCAATCGGAGCCAGCAACGGCACTGGCTTCCTGCGTGTGATTGCCGATCGAGACGAAGAGCACGAGAATCAACAGACCCGTCGCCACGATCGGCAGGCCGAGACGCAGCCAGCGTTTAACCACCAGCCCGGTAAAGCCGACCCTCCCCTTGTCCGGACGCTGCCGCGCAGCCTCCACCGCCTCTGTCAGCACGATACCGGAGAGAAGGAAGAAGATGGATACAGCAAGAGGGCCGTCGACCAGGAAGGAAAGCGGCCCAAGAACAGGCGATATACCGTCATTCGGCCCCTTGATCGTCGGCAGGAAACCGAGCTCGAGATGATGCAGAATGACAAACAAGGCTGCCCATCCGCGCAGACCGTCGAGATGCAAAAGACGCCGCATCCTTCACCCTTATGCTGTCGATGATTGTCGCGGCTGCCTTCAACCGAGGACCAGCTGCTGATGTGCCTGCTCGTTGCATTTCCAGCGGTACGAGCGGACAAACGGAACGCACTGAAATACCTGTTAGATCAACAGCGGTAGGAAAATATGGTTCGGCCATCACACGCAGCCGTGACCTCCGCTTCACGCTCACGTGAAGGGCGCCTTGTTAGCGCCCAACGGGGCTGCTCTGACGCGGTTGTGATGAGACGGAACCGACCGATCGGGCAATATGAGTGTTAGTACAAGATAAAGAAGAACTCGCCCATCACGCCCTCATCCAACAGGTATCTCATGTGCCATCGCTATATTCAGACCAGCGACCTTGGCTCGTTGCGGCAAGGTTTGACTTTTTCTGGCGCCCTCAAATTGACGCCACGCCATAATATCTGCCCGCAGCAGCAAGTGCCGGTGATCTATCCGAGCGAAGCTGGCAATAGTCTGAAGATGATGCGATGGGGTTTGCAGGCGACTGGTGAAGGCGAATCGCTTCTCACCGAAATCGAAATACCGGAGCGGTCATTCGAGGAGGCGTCGCAGTCCTCGTTGCAACAGCGCTGCCTCATTCCGGCGGATGGCTTCTATGAATGCGAAAAGCGTGCTGGCCAAGCCCGTCAACCCTGGCTGGTCCGCCTCATCGAGGATGGTCCCTTCTGCTTTGCCGGCATCTGGCAGACAGTCCTTTCGGCCGATGGGCAGCGCCAGCAACAATGTGCGCTGCTGACGGTGATGGATAACGGCACCATTGCGCCACTCGCGGCGCGCGTTCCAGTGATCCTCGCGAAGTCGGATTACGCCACCTGGCTTAATTCGGCGACGCCTGTCGATGAGTTGCGCGCCATGTTGAAGCCTTATCGGGAAAGCGGGATCTATTGGCATCCGGTGAGCCCGGATATCCTGGACAGTAAAGATGATCTGCCGTCTCTGGCGGAACCAGCCCAGCTGATCGCGGCGTGAAGCTGGCAGTTCGAAACGACACGCGGAATTGGACAAGGGGA
>DATMUQ010000589.1:0-5693 GCA_035563795.1 Terriglobales bacterium
TGCGGCCAACGGGCTGCAGCTCGGCCAGTCCTACGAGCTCGACGCGATCACCGCCGTGATCCTCGGCGGCACGTCGTTCGTCGGCGGCATCGGCTCGATCTGGGGCACGCTGATCGGCGCCCTCATCATCGCCGTCTTGTCGAACGGCCTCATCCTCTGCGGCGTTTCCGACATCTGGCAATACATCATCAAGGGCCTGGTCATCATCGCCGCCGTCGCCCTCGACCGCTATCGCATCCAGCAGGGCGCGCGAACCTGAAGCGCCGCCCGGCCGTACAACGACGCCTTAAGCGTGGGACCCGGCCCCTCCGGGAAGGGAGCCCGGCCCATCCGGGTTACAGGACGGAAGACAAACCATCCGTCCAATGAATGGGGAGGACTTCATGAGCTTCAAGAAATCGCTTCTTGGACTCACCATGCTGTCGCTGGTCGCTTCGGCGGCGAGCTTTAGTGCCACTGGAGCGAATGCCGCGGATCTGAAACTGGTCGGCATCTCGGTCGGTTCGCTCGGCAATCCGTTCTTCGTCGCCACCATCAACGGCATCACCGCCTCGGCGAAGAAGATCAATCCGGATGTGCAGGTGACCTCGGTCTCGTCGGATTACGATCTTGGCAAGCAGTCGACGCAGATGGACAACTTCATCGCCGCCGGCACCAATGTGATCATGCTGAACGCCGTCGATCCCAATGCCATTGCCCCGGCGATCGACCGCGCTCATAAGGCCGGCGCCATCGTCGCCGCTTTCGATGTCGGCGCCAAGGGTGCCGATGTCACCGTCATGACCAACAATGTGAAGGCCGGCGAGCTTGCCTGCCAGTACATCGTCGATCATCTGCCGGGCGGCAAGGGCGATGTCCTCATCGTCAACGGCCCGCAGGTCACCTCGGTGGTCGACCGCGTCAAGGGCTGCAAGGACGTCTTCGCCAAGAATCCCGGCATCAATGTCCTCTCCTCCGACCAGGACGCCAAGGGCTCGCGTGACGGTGGTCTCGCCGTCGGCCAGAGCCTGCTGACCCGCTTCTCCAAGGTCGATGCGGTCTTCGCCATCAACGATCCGACGGCGATCGGCGTCGAACTGGCGGCGAAGCAGCTGGGTCGCAGCGAATTCTTCATCACCGCCGTGGATGGCGCGCCGGATATCGAGAAGGAGCTGCAGAATCCGAGCTCCATGATCAAGGCCTCGGCCTCGCAGGACCCCTTCAGCATGGCCGGCAAGGCCCTGGAACTGGGCGCCCAGGTGCTGGCCGGCAACAAGCCGGCGGAGACCACGGTGCTCCTGGATCCGGTGCTGATTACCGCCGACAATATCAAGGACTATAAGGGCTGGACCGCCGCACGCTGAGGCGCGGTTAAGTCGCTCGAGCAACCGACAGATCACCACCTCTCATCGGCACCTGTCTCGTAGGGGACAGGTGCCGCTTTGCTTTAACGACTTGGGAATATTTACCTGAGATAGTGGCGTGCGCGGGGCTGTGGTGGGGGGACGCCGTCTTGACTGGAAGGATGCAAACCGGTGTGTCGGCCGGCAAACTGTTGCGGATCTGTACGGTGATCGCACTCATGTCGCTGCTCACCGGTTGCGGACGGATGATTCTGGATAAGGCCGCGGACACGACCTCAGGGAAGATGGCGCGCGAAATCGCAGATGAGTTTCAGCGCGGCGAGGTTGACCGGCTGATCGCACAATTCGATCCCGCGCTGCATATGGAGGAGCACCGCGCCGATATGCAACGAGCGAAGGTCTATTTCCCTCCGGAACTGCCATCGACGGTCGAGCTCGTCAGCTGGTCCTGCGTCGTGGATGGGAAGGGGACAGGCGATGTCGCCGCCGCGATCGATCCATGCCGCTATGATGTGCAGTTTGAATATAGCTATGCCCAGATTTGGCGGCTGGTCAGGGTTGAATTTCGCATCGGGCCGCAAGGGCCGATTCTATGGTATCTCGGGGTGTTTCCCCTCTCGGCGCCGCTGGAGGACACCTTTAGCATCACCAACCTGAAGCCACTGGGCCTCGGGGCGATCATGATCGCCCTGCTCAATACCGGCTTGATGATCCTGACCCTCGTATGGACATGGCGCGAGCCGCGGCCGCGCTGGCCATGGCTATGGCGCGTGGCTCTCCTGTGTGGTGTAGGGAGCTGGAATGTGAGCTGTCTCGCCGGCGCCTCGGCTTGGCAGACTTGGTCGATCGGTTTGCCCGTCAGTTGGGCGAATTGGGGACTGTTCCAACCCCTCATCGTGACCTCGCACGTGCCCATCTTCATCTTTGCCTATTGGCTGCGTCAGGGGGCCAGACGTGATCGACAATGGCTCGAGGCACAGGAGATGGCGGCGAAATTTGACTGATTTCGCGGCGGCAACTGGCTCTTCCGGCGCCGGCGGGCGAAGAGGGGAAGTCCGCAAGCCCGTCATTTCCTTCAATTCTAGGCTATTTTAATCTCTGATTTACCAATCTAAGGTGAATGTTGCTGTGACTGAAGTCGTAAGGTGAGGCCTAACAGGGGAGACACCCGCGCCGGCCTCGCGACCGACCCCCGAGCCTTGGATCCGTGCTGATGATGTCGACCGGTGTCATCGTTCTGCAGTTGGTACAGAACATGTCGCTCTTCGCGGCAGTGGTCGCCGGCTATGCGGCGATCCGCCGGCGCACGGATTTGCCGCGCTGGGCGAGTGACCTGCTGGTCGGGCTGACCTTCGCCGCCGGCGCGGTTCTGGCCATGGGCCTGACCATCCAGCTGGCGCCCGGCGTCATCCTTGACGGCCGCTCGGTGCTGACCGGCTCGGTCGCCTTCTTCGCCGGCCCGGTCGGCAGCGCAATCGCCCTCATTATCGCCGCGATCTATCGCTACTGGCTGGGCGGGGCGGGGGTGAATGGCGGCGTCCTCGGCGTCTTTGTTGCCGGTGCCGTCGGCCAGATCTTCCTCTATGTCTCCCGCCGCTACCGGATCGAGCGGGGCCCGCGCCTGTTCTGGCTGCTCGGTCTCGCCGTCGTCGGCTGCAACACCTCGGTCTATTTCCTGCTGCATCTGCATAACAGCATGCCGCTGCCGGACGGCCTGTTCCTCGCTTTGTTCCTGGCGATCCCCTTCGGCACCGCGATCTTTGCCGTGATGCTGGACCGCGAGGATGCCCGCCTGGCCCTGCAGCGCAAGTTGACCGAGCAGACGGCGCTGTTCGAGACCATCTTCAATTCCATGAGCGACGGCGTCACCGTCGCCGATGCCGATGGCAAGATCATCCTCACCAATCCCACCTCGGTCACCCTGGCCGGGGTGCGGCCGAACGATGTCCCGCCGGAGCAATGGTCGGCAGAGTTCGGCGTCTATCTCTCCGATGGCACGACGCCGTTCCCCGGCGAGCATATGCCGCTGGTACGGGCAACCCGGGGCGAGGCCACCGACGAGATCGAGATGATCGTCGAGAATGGCGAGAATGGCCGCCGCCGGCGCCTGATGGTGAGCGGCCGGCCACTGCTCGATGCCAATGGCCAGTCGCGCGGCGGTGTCGTGGTCTTCCGCGACAATACCGACCAGCGGGAAATGCAGGAGAATCTGCGTCGCAGCGAAGAGCGCTTCGCCATGGCCATCGCCGGCAGCAAGGACGGCATCTTCGACTATAATCCGATCACCCGCGAGGTCTGGTTCTCGCCCCGCTACAAGGCCATCCTCGGCTATAGCGAGGCGGAATTTCCCAATGACATCGGCTTCTGGAAAAGCCGCATGCTGCCGGAAGACCACCGCACCACCACCGAGCAGTTCTTCGATTATGAGCAGGGGCGGATCGACACGATCGAGATCCGCCAGCGCTTCCGTCATCGCGACGGCAGCATCGTCCATGTGCAGAACCGGGCGCAGGGGACGCGGGACGAGCAGGGCCGCATCATCCGCCTGGTCGGCGCCATCACCGATGTGACACCGCTGATCAAGGCGGAAGAGCGCCTGAAGGAAGCGATCGGGGCGATGGAAAGCGGCTTCGCTTTGTTCGATGCCGAGGACCGGCTGGTCATCTGCAATGACGGCTTCATCGATCCCGCGAACCGCTCCCGCTTCGGCACACCGATCGGCCGCAGCTTCGAGGAAATCTTCCGCGTCTTCGCCGATGCCCGCCTGACCGCCGTCGACGCCCGCAGCAATCCCGAAGCCTGGCTGGCCTGGCGCATGGAGCGGCACCGCCATCCCCCGGACGAGCCGATGGAGATCCAATGGACCGACGGGCGCTGGATGCGGGTCACCGAACGGCGCACCGCCGATGGCGGCTCGGTCGGCATCTGGACCGATATCACCTCGCAGAAGGCGGCGGAGAGCCGGCTGCGCGATGCGATCGACAGCGTAAATGAAGGCTTTGCCTTGTTCGACAAGTCGCTGCACTTCGTGGTGTGCAACCAGCGCTACCGCGACCAGTATCCGATCAGCGCCGAGAAGATCGCGCCGGGTATCGGCCTCGCCGAGGTGCTGCGCCACGGCGCCGCCGGGGGAGAGTTCGCGGCAGTACAGACGCCGGTCGAGATCGATGCTTTCGTCGAGCAATGGATGCAGCGCTACAACTGCACTTTCCCCTTCGTGCAGGAAGTGGAAAACAATGATGGACGCTGGCTGCTGATCAGCCACCAGCGCACCGCCCATGGCGGCTTCGTCACCTTGCGTACGGATATCACGGCGCAGAAGCGGCGCGAGCAGGAATTGCGCCAGACCCAGGGCCAGTTGGAGATCCAGCGCCTGGAGCTGGAACATTATGTGACCCATGTCGAGGAAGCCCGGTCGCGGATCGAGGCGCAGGCGGCAGCGCAGGTGGCGCTGCTGGCGGAGTTGCGGCTGGCCCAGACGGAAAGCGAGCGGGCGCAACAAGAAGCGCAGCGCGCTGCCGCGGTGCTGCGCAGCATGGCCGACAGCCTGCCGGCTCTGGTCGCCGATATCGACGACCAGGGCTGCTACCGCTATTGCAACCGCAGCTATCTCAATTTCTTCGGGCGCACCGCCGAAGAGATGATCGGCCGTCATCTGCGCGAGAATTACGACCTCAAGACCTATGCCAGCCAGGTCGCCACGGATATCGCCTGGGTGCTGCAGGGCCAGGAGGTTGCCTTCCATCGCGCCCTGACGAGCCATGGCAAGCTGCGCCAGATCGAAGGCAAGTATCTTCCCCAGCTCGACGCTGCGGGCAATGTCGCCGGCTTCTATGTGGCGGCCTGGGACGTGACCGAGCGATATGAACGCGAGCAGCAACTGAACCGCGAAGCGACCACCGATGCGCTGACCGGCATGCTCAATCGTCGCGGCATCCTGGCGGCGATCGAGGGCATTCCCGCCCGGCTGGCCCAGAACACCGGCGGCGTCGCCCTGCTCTATCTCGATATCGACCGCTTCAAGCAGATCAATGACACGCTTGGCCATGCCGCCGGCGACCAGCTGCTGAAGGTCTTTGCCCAAAGGCTGCGCCAGACAGTGCGTGCCAGCGACCTCGTCGGCCGGCTCGGTGGCGATGAATTCGTCATCATGCTGGTCGATGTGGCGCAGTCGAATGTGGCCGAGCGGATTGCCCAGCAAATTGTCGCCAGGATGCGTGAACCGGTCGAGGTGAATGGGCAGATGATCCATATCACCACCAGCATCGGTGTTGCCCGCGGTGCGGCGCCTAGTCCCGCCGCCGGCGGCGTTGCCGATGAAGCGCGGCCATCCGATGCGCGGCCGGCGGG
>DATMUQ010000590.1:0-3662 GCA_035563795.1 Terriglobales bacterium
CCCGAACTGCCCGTATTGCCCGGCGACGTCTTGCCGGTCCGCTCGCCTCCCGGCGTGCCGTTATGGTCATTGGACTGGTTGTTGGTACTCGTCGGGCCGCCAGCAGCCGTGGCGAAGCTGCCGATGTCACCGACCTCGACATTGGTGTTGCCGTCGAGCACGAGCCCCGATTGTCCGGCCTCGACCATCGCACCGGCGCCATAGCCCAGCGGTTTCATGAAAACCTTGCCGTCCATCACGTCGACCCGCGTGACCCCTTTCTGCTGGACATTGATGACAATGTCGGTGCCGCGAATGCCGATGGTCGCGGCGGCGGTCTTCAGGATGACGCCCTGGTCATCCTTGCCGCTGGAGGTGAAGCGGAACAGGCCGGCACCGAGATTGACCAGGCCGTTGGCAGCTTGTGCCTTAGGGTCGAAGACATAATTGTCCAGCACCACGGTGCTGCTCTCTTCGAGCCGGAGCGCAGAGCCGTCGACGAAAGTCATCTGCACGGCGGATTGCGGCTGGGTCTGCACCTGCTCGTTCTGGACCAGGCCATCGCTCTTTTTGACCGGCTCGATCGTGGCACCAGGTGGGATATGTGTCGCGTCATTGACGACTTCATCCACATTGGCAATGGGCGTCGCATGCGCCGCCATCGGCAGCGCCAGAATCGCACTTAGACATATGAATGTTCCAAGACGACGCTTATCATCCATCGCACGAGCGCTCCCAACGCTCAGTAGGATTTTTTCACCGCGCCCATAGGTTGTCAACGACAACTACCGCTTTGCACAAAAGACTCTCACGCCTATGGTACGTTGACGGCCTCAAGTCCTTATTTGTGGCGATATTAACGAAAGTGACAAGGTTAATGGTCGGATATCGCAAACACGCGGGAGTTGTTTTTCTCTATTCAACGTGTGTGCCGTTACGTTGTACATCCATGTCGCCGCGTCTGCCAGATATCGGAGTCGAACGGCCAAGGGATCACGGGGCGCTTTGAATGCGTATCTTTCGTCACCGCCTAACGTTGCAGCGCGGCCTGCCGGCGATCGTTCTGATCGGCATGCTGGCGCTCCGGATGTGGGACCCGGGCGTGTTGCGCGATATGCGTTTGCAGATCTTCGACCTCTTCCAGCGGGCGGCACCACGGCATTACGTCGACACGCCGGTGCGCATTATCGACATCGACGAGACGACGCTGTCAAAATACGGCCAGTGGCCGTGGCCGCGGCAAGTGGTGGCCCGGCTGGTCGAAAATCTGCGCAAGCGCGGCGTCGCTTCGATCGCCTTCGACATCGTCTTTGCCGAGCCGGATCGCACGGCGCCCATGTCCATGCAGAAGCTCTGGCAGCCCGGCGACAAATCCGGCCAGCTCCACGACATCCTGTCTGCCCTGCCGGATCCCGATGTGGAAATGGCGGCTGCGCTGAAGACGGCGCCGGTCGTCACCGGCTTCGTGCTGACCTCCGAATCCAGCCAGGAAGCACCGCCGCGCAAGGCCGGCATGGCAACCAACGGCGCCGATCCCCGGGCCTTCGCCTTTGGCTATACCGGCGCCGTGCCCGGCCTGCAGATATTCGACGATGCCGCCCATGGCAGCGGCCTGATCAATGTCCGGCCTGACCGCGACGGCGTCACCCGCCGCATCCCGATGGTGATGCAATATGACGGCAAGCTCTATCCCAGCCTGTCGGCCGAGGCTTTGCGAGTGGCGCAACATACCTCGACCTATGTGGTGCGGGCCTCGGGCGCGCAGGGCCTGGCATCCTTCGGCCGCTACGAGGGCATCAACCAGATACGTATCGGCGCCTTCAATGTCCCGACCGATCGCAACGGCCAGGTCTGGCTCTACGATACCGGCCATATCGAGCAGCGGCTGGTGCCGGCCTGGCGCATCCTCGATGACGAGCCGGTCGATCTCCGCGGCATGATCGTCTTCATCGGCACCAGCGCCCTGGGCTTGAAGGACCAGCGGACGACGCCGCTCGACCCAGCCATTCCCGGCGTCGAGCTGCATGCCCAGATCCTCGAGCAGATCCTCACCGGCAATTATCTGCAGCGCCCCTATTGGGCAGATGTCGTCGAGCTGGTCTTCCTAGCCTGCCTCGGCATCGGCATGCTCCTGCTGTTGCCGCAGCTGGGACCGATCGGCTGCGCCGTTGCCGGTGCCGTCGGCGTCAGCATCGGCCTTGGTCTCGGCAGCTTCGAATATCTCGGCCATGGCTGGCTGTTCGATCCGGTCTATCCCTCGCTATCGGCCCTGCTGGTCTATCTGAGCGGCTCGCTGATGGGCTATGTTAAGGCCGAGTTGGAGCGCCGGCATGTCCGAAACGCCTTTTCGCGCTATCTCGCCCCGGCTTTGGTCGAGCGCCTGGCCAAGGATCCGAGCCGCCTGAAACTGGGCGGCGAGATGCGCGACATCACCATCCTGTTCCTCGATATCCGCGACTTCACCTCGATCGCCGAGGGCCTGGATGCCTCCGCCCTCACCCATCTCATCAACCGCTTCCTGACCGAGATGAGTGCCGCCGTGCTCGAACATGAAGGCACCATCGACAAATTCATCGGCGACAGCCTGATGGCCTTCTGGAACGCGCCGCTCGATGACAGCGACCATGCCGCCAATGCCTGCCGTGCTGCCTTGTCCATGCGCCGGCGCCTGGTCGAGCTCAATGCCGAATTCAAGCAGGAACATGAGGAAGCGGTGCGGCAGGAAAAGGAATTGCTGATCGAGGGCGAGATGCCCCCCTTGCCGCCGCATGCCATCGAGCTTCGCATCGGCATCGGCATCAATACCGGCGTCTGTTGTGTTGGCAATCTCGGTTCCGAGCAGCGGCTCAACTATTCGGTCATGGGCGACAACGTCAACCTCGCCTCGCGGGTCGAAGGCCTGACCAAATTCTATCCCGTGGACATCCTCGTCACCGAAGCGACACACCAGGCGGCGATGGGCTTCAGCTACCGCAACCTCGATGTCGTCCATGTCAAAGGCCGCTCGGCCGAAGTCACCATCTATGCCCTGCTGGAAGAGGGCGAGGAAGCCGCCACCACCCTCGCCGCGCAGTGAAGGAGCGAGGCTAGGCAGCCTTCGGACGCCGCCAGGCGCCTTCATATTCCATTTCGCGGGCGACATCTTCGGCAACCGCCTCGCCGGCCAGCCGCGCCACCAGATGCAGCGACATGTCGATGCCGGCAGAGATGCCCGCCGAGGTGACGATGCGACCGTTATCGATATAGCGGGTATTGGGCAACACCACTGCCGCGGGCGCCATTTCCTGCAGCAGGTCGAGCGCACCCCAATGGGTCGTTGCCTGCAGACCGTCGAGCAATCCCAGGCGGCCAAGGAACAAGGCGCCAGTGCAGATACTGGCGACGATCGCAGCACCGGCAGCCTGGCCGGCGATCCAGTCGAGCAGATGCTGATCCTTGACGGCCCGACGGCTGCCCATGCCGCCGGGCAGCAGCAGGATATCGGCCTGGGGGCAGGTCGCGAAACTGTGGCTGGGTGTCACGCGCAGGCCGCCAATCGTCAGCACGGGCGCTGCGGCAACAGTCATGACGTCGAATTGACGCGGCTCCGTCAGCGCGCCAGCGATCGAGAAGACTTCAAATGGGCCGGCGAAATCCAGCACCTCCACATCCGGGAACAACAGCAGGGCGACGCGCAGCGGGCG
>DATMUQ010000591.1:0-11542 GCA_035563795.1 Terriglobales bacterium
CCCAGCCGGTACTGGCCGGTGACGACGGGCTCGGGCCCCGCGAGTGCTCGTGACAAAGCCTGCGCCATCTCGCCCACCGTGCGCGGCGTCCCTGACCCGACGTTGAATGCCGTAGCTCCTGCCACGTGTTTTTCGCAGGCCAGCACCGTCGCGCCGGCCACATCGCTCACATGAATGAAGTCACGCCGTTGACCACCGTCCTCGAAAACCTGCGGCGCCTTGCCGGCCTGCAGCATCGAGGTGAAGATCGCAGCGACACCGGCATAGGGCGTGTCCTTCGGCATGCCGGGGCCATAGACATTGTGATAGCGCATCATGGCAACGCTGCCGCCGGTCGCTCGCGCCCAATTGGCGGCATAAAATTCCTGCGCCAACTTGCTGGTCGCATAGGCGTTGCGGGGGTCCAGTTTCGCGTCTTCCGTCACTTGCAGCGGGCCAAGCGGGCGGCCACAGACCGGACAAGGCGGCTCGAAATTACCGGCCTCCAGGGCTACCGGCTGGCGAGGTGCAGGCGTCACCGGGCCGTGCTCTGGGCAGCGGCCAAGACCCTCGCCATAGACCACCATGGAACTCGCCAAAGTGAGGCGCGCCACCTTTGCGCGGGCCATGCCTGCCAGCAGCTCCGCCGTACCAAGGTCGTTCGAGGCGGCGTAATCGGGCATATCGCTGATGGCGACGCCAAGGCCGACCTTGGCAGCGAGATGAATGACGGCATCGATGCCGGCCAGCGCCCGGTCGACGACGGCAGGATCGCGTATGTCGCCCAGCAGGAAATCGGTCTGCGCCGGCGGTGTCCAGCCCACGCCACGGTGCACATCGGGTCGCAGGGAATCCAGCACGCGGACATCGTGATTGTTCTCGTGGAGGATCCGCAGCACATGGCCACCGATGAAACCGGCGCCCCCGGTCAGCAGAACACGCATGCTTTTCTCCCGTCCTGCACCATCAATAAATCCCGCGTGGAATATCCTGGCCTCGTGCCGGCAGTTCCTTGGCCAGTCGGAAGAAGGTCGCGGTGATCTTGCCGGCAGCCTGCAAACCAGCCGCGAGGTTGCCAGACACCTTCGATTGGCCACCACGACGGCAACGGTGATCGACCGGAATCTCCAGACTGCGCAGACCAGCGGCGGCCACGCGCATCTGCATCTCCAGATTCCAGCCATAGGTCATCTCCTGCATGCCCAAGGCGCGCAAGAGATCGGCACGCATCGCCCGCAGTGGCGACATATCGCTGAAACGGGCGCCATAAGTCAGCCACAAGAGCAACCCGGCGAGACGGCCGGCCACGATCTGCTGTGGCGTCAGGCTGCCGCGTTCGCGCTGGCCGCGCAGGCGCGATCCCATCACGAAATCCGCCCGGCCTTCGGTCAGCGGAGCAATGAGGCCGGGAATGAAAGCCGGCACATCACTGCCGTCACCATCGAGGAAACAGACGATATCGGTCTCCGGCCGGATCGCAGCGATACCCGCGGCACAAGCGCGCCCGTATCCGCGCACCGGCTCTTGGATGACCCGCGCACCCGCTGCCGCGGCGACCGCGGCGGTGCGATCGGTGGAGCCGTTATCGACGACGATCACTTCAGCCACTGGCAAGGCCAGCACATCGCGGACGACCGCGCCGATCGGTGCCTCTTCATTGAGGCAGGGAATGACGACGGCGACAATGGGAGACCGCATCATGCTGCTCATGCCACATTGGAGACGCTACGGCGCTTTGCCAGGAAACGCCGGGTGGCGGGTGCCAGTTCCAGCGGCAGATCTGCGGCGAAATCCGGCCGCCGGCCATTCAACTCCGATGCGAGCATCGCATATGACGTCGCATCGTCGACATCATACCAGCCGTCGATGACCGAGACCGGCAGATTGATTTCCTGCGCTCGCTGCAGGGTGAGGCGGAAGACCGCATCGGTGCTCCAGGGGATATCGTCGAACAGGTGACGATGCGGACGTGAGAGGCCGATCAGCGTATAGCCGCCATCCAGAGCCGGACTGAGAACCATCCTGTCACCTTCGAGTACCGCCTCTACCGCCGCCCGCAGGATCGCGCGCGGCAGGGTCGGGCTATCCGAATTGACGAGGATGGCACCCGCATGGCCGATCGCCAGCAGATCGACCACGCCCCTGTAGAGGCGGGCACCGAAATCGCCCTCGCATTGTGGCACCATGCCGAAGCCCGAAGGCAGGAATTGGGTCAGTTCGCGCGCCGAACCGACAGGTGTATAGACGGCATAGCCTTTCGACTGTCCTTCCATCGTCAGATGCGAAATGGTGCTGGCGAGATCGCGGATGAAGCAGCCGGAAATCTCGGCGCATTCCTCCGGGCGCAACGGCGGTGAAAGCCGTGTCTTCGAAAGACCGGGACGCGGGGTCTTGCACATGATCGCGACGGCGACGGTGGGCAGCATGCGATGTCTCCGGGGAGGCGGGAATGTCACGCCGAGCGGGCGATTGCGCGATCGAGATCGCAGAACAGATCGTCCGGATCTTCCAGACCGACGGAAAGACGCAGGAGATCGGCTGGACAGGGTGAACCCTCGCCTTCCATCGAGGAGCGATGCTCGATCAGGCTTTCGATGCCGCCGAAGGAGGTCGCCCGCCGCCAGATGCTGACATTGGCGGCAGCCGCGATCGCCGTCCGCGCCCCGCCCTTCAGACGGATCGACAGCATGCCGCCGAAACCTCCCATCATCTGGCTGGCGGCGATACGATGACCGGGACTGTCAACCAGGCCCGGATAAAGCACTGCCGATATCGCGGCATGCTTCGTCAGCCGCCGCGCCAGGATCTCCGCGCTCTTGCTTTGCGCCTTGACCCGGACGTCCAGCGTACGCAGGCCACGCGTCAACAGCCAGGCCTCGAACGGCCCAAGCACGGCACCGTGCTGCTCCCGCGTCTTCTTGATTCGCGCCCAAAGCTCGTGGGAACGGGCTGCGGCGAGGACGCCCGCACTCACATCGGAATGACCATTTAGATATTTCGTCGCCGAATGCATGACGAGATCGGCGCCATAGGCGAGCGGCCGCGTCAGGATCGGCGTGGCGACAGTGGAGTCGGCCGCCACCAGGGCACCGGCATTGTGTGCACAATCGGCGACGGCGGCGATGTCGGTGATCGTCCAAAGGGGATTGCTGGGTGTCTCGATCCAAACCAGGCCGGTCTCACCGGGCCGAATGGCCGCCTTCACCGCCTCGATATCCGACATATCGACAAAGGTGACCTGATGGTTGAAGCGCGGCAGCTGCTGCAGCCAGGTACGCAGCCCCCAATACATGAGTTGGGGGGCGACAATATGGGTTGGTTCCAAGGACAGGAAGAGCGCCGTGGCCGCGGCCATCCCCGACCCGAAGAGCAGGGATTCTGCGGCACCTTCCAGCTCTGAAATCAGCGCCTCAGCCTGGCGCACAGAAGTATTGTCGGCCCGACCATAGACATTGCCCGAGCTATAGCCGTTATCTGCGTCCCGTATATAGGTGGTCGCAACGTGGATTGCCGGGGTTAGCGCTCGCGTGAACGGCTCCCCTTCGCTGAGCGCGCTTGCCATCAAGGTGCGCGGTTTTACCACCATCGTCGGCAAATCGATCATACACGCCACCCTTAATCTTATTCGAGGCGCAGACCCGCACCCCTCGCTGGGTGCTCCTCGCCTCCACGGCCCTAAACCTTTTCGCGTGAAAGGTCGTTCGTGAACGTACTGTTGCAATGGCTTTCGCTCGGTGGCACCGAGACGTTACATCAAGCGATGAATTTTTCTGCGACAGCGGGATGTCCTTCAGCGGCCAGAAGTCACCAACTGACAGGAAAGCCGAGAGATATCATTCCGTTAACACTACGCGGACATGAACCTTGCAGAAACGCCACGCGAACGGGACCCGTCCCGGTCGATGCCAAGACTGGCAGGGACGCCGGGTGCCTCCCTCCAAACCTGTTCGCGGATACGGGACACGATAAGCCAGCGTTATCGATTTCAAAGCCAGACGGCATTTTTCCGCAAAGGCGAAAGAGCGGATGCTTTCCCTGTCGCCGCGCAAGCATTGACGCGGTTTATCGATAGCAGAAGGGAAAGACCGATGTTTGCATTCACCAAGCGTCGCCAGTTGGCTGGCGCCGCGTTCTTCTCGCTCGCCACCGCCATTGCGGCGCTCGGGCATGTCAATCCGGCCAGCGCCAACAGCTGCCCTGCCGACAAGGTCGGTGTCGATCTCGTCACCAGCGGCCCGGATAAGCCGGTCGGCGTCACCGATACCGTACTGACCAGCATCGATCTCGGCAAGGAAATGGTCGCTGCCCAGGATCACCAGTTCCGCATGCGGCGCCTGACGGTGCAACCGGGCGGCATCGTGCCTTGGCATGACCATGCCGACCGGCCGGCCATCATCTATATCGTCCAAGGCGAAATTACTGAATATGCCAGTGACTGCGCCGTGCCCGTCCTGCACAAAGCCGGCGACGTCGCCCGCGATGCTGATCTCAAGCACTGGTGGAAGAACAACAGCAAGAAGACGGCGGTGCTGATCTCCGCCGACATCCTCCACGATCCTGCCGACAAGAATATGTAAGGCATTTCCTGCACGGCGGCGCACGCCGCCGTGCAGCTTCCCTCGTTGAACCTTCCCGACCGGCGGAGATCCCTCATGCTTGCAACAGACACGACGTTGCGCGACAGCAGGCGCGGTGCAAATACGGACTCACATCCGTTCCGCGATGCCGTCCTCATCGGTGTGATCGCCTTCCTGACCCTGGTCGATCTGTTCGCCACCCAGGCCATCCTGCCATCGCTTGTTGTCCATTACGGCACGACACCGGCGGCGACCGGGCTTGCCGTCAATGCCAGCACCTTCGGCATGGCGGCGGCTGGCCTTGCCGTCGCCATGATCGGCCGGAAGATCGACCGACGGCGTGCGGTGATCATCAGCCTGGCAACCCTATCCCTGCCGACCTGCCTGCTGGCCCTGGCCCCCGGCCTTGGCAGTTTCATGGCCTTGCGCATCGTTCAGGGGTTATTGATGGCCACGGCCTTCACCATGACCCTTGCTTACCTGGCCGAAGGCGGCAATCCCATGCAGGCAACCCTCGGCTCGGCGGCCTATGTTACCGGCAATGTCGCCAGCAATCTCTTCGGTCGGCTGTTGGCCGCCGCGGCCGTCGATCATGTCGGCCTCAGCGGTACTTTCGTCCTCTTCGCCGTGCTCAACCTTGCCGGCGCCGCCCTGGCCGCGACTGTCCTGCGGATGACGGGCAAGGCACAGCCACAGGCCCCGGCGCTGGCGGTACCGTCATCCGGCGAGGCGATAGCGATAGCGATGGTAGCGGGTTGGCGCGGCCATCTGCGCGACAAGCAGGCGCGCGCCGCTTTCGCCATCGGCTTTTGCATCCTCTTTGCTTTCATCGGCACGTTCACCTATGTGAATTTCGTGCTGACGCGCGCCCCCTTTGCCATCCACCCGATGCAGCTTGGCCTTGTCTATTTTGTCTTCCTGCCCTCCCTCATCACTACGCCGCTGGCCGGCCGTGTAATCACGCGCTGGAGCACAAGCAGTGGCATCAGTGTCGCCCTGCTGCTGGCCCTGGTCGCCCTGCCGCTGCTGCTGAGCCCCTCTCTGCCTTTGCTGCTTGCAGGCCTGACACTGGTCGCAGTCGGCACCTTCCTCGCCCAGGCGATCGCCACCGGCTATGTCGGCCGCCATGCGAAGAGCGACCGGGCCGCGGCCGGCGGGCTCTATCTCGCCAGTTATTTCCTGGGTGGCCTCGCCGGCAGTTTTGCCCTCGGCCAGGCCTTCGATCACTGGGGTTGGACGAGTTGCGTGAGCGGCGTCGGTCTCGCGCTGCTGGCGGCGATCGGCCTCAGCCGGCGTCTTATTGATTAATCCGGGCGCCCTTGCATCAAAGAGAAACCGCCACTCAGCAGATATCGCGCCATCAGCAATGGCAACCGAGCCGCATCCACCAGCGTTGCCGCGTCGCCCAGCGGGATCCCCATTGCCAGGGCCGTGAGGAACGTTCGCGCCTCTTGATCGAGGATCAGCCAGGCAGGCGATCGCTCTTGACGCAGGACCAGGAGGTCGCAGCCGCCGGTATCGAGATCGACCGCCTCTGCGGCCTGCCATTCCGCCGACAAAGCGAGATGACGAATGGCAAGCAGCGGGTAATGCGAGCGGATCAGCGTCGCCGCCGGATGCAGGCGAAAGCGTGTGGCCGAGAGGTTTTCGCCAAAAGCAGCCAGATCCGGGGCGAGGACGGGGCGGTCGTCATCGGCCACCTGCGCCTGTATGAGTGCCCAGTCGAGCCGCGCCACATCACCGAGATAAGCAAGATTGTTCAACCTGGCTTCCGACGCCAGAAACGCAGTGAAGCCAGCGCCGTAATAGGCGAGCCGCGCGTCTTGTGGCGGAGACTGCGTGACGAAATCCAAAGCGAGCTGATCGAAGGCGTCTGCGCCGATCAACGCGCGGACGCTCGGATAGTGCGTGGCCAGTGCCGCCACCAGGCTCAGGTGGTGATGATTGCGATAGATGCCGATGCGCTGGCTGGCGGCGAGGTCACCAGGCATTGCCGCGATGACGCGCGTCACAGCATCGTCCGCCATCGCGTCATTATACGCCGAACCAGCACGCAAGACGGCGGCGAAGGATCGCTGCAATAGGGCCAAGCCTGTCATTGCCGTGGTCCCGCTGCTGTCATGCAGGATGCCGCCAGCCTCCCACTGGCATCCGCGCGATGCCGGTCCGCGACGCTCGCTTCGGCCACCAATACGTCAAGGTCAGGCAAGCGGCTGTCCCATTCGATCAGTGTCGGTGCAGCAAAGCGTTGCAGGGCCACATCATAGAGCGACCAGACCGCCGCGCTCACCGGGCAGCCATGATCATCGATCAGGATCGTCGCCTTGTCGCGAACGGCTTCATGATGGCCGGCGAGATGAATTTCCTTGACCGTCGCGGGATCAATCTCGGTGAAAGTCCGCAGCGGATCGAAGCCGTGATTGCGCTGATTGACATAGAGATTGTTGACATCCAGCAACAGGCCGCAGCCACTGCGCCGCGCCAGTTCGGCGAGGAACGCGCCCTCGCTCAAGGTCGCGTGATTGTATTGGAGATAGGTCGAGGGGTTTTCCATCAGGATCTGGCGGCCCAGTTTATCCTGCACCTCGCTGACATGATCAACCAGCACATGGAGCGCCTCCTCGGTATAGGGGAGTGGCAACAGATCATTGAGATAGATACCGCCTTGCCGGCACCAGGCCACATGTTCGGAAACCAGCAGCGGTTCGATGTCATCGACCAATCTTGCCAGGCGGTTGAGATGGTCCCGGTCCAGCGCCTCGGCCCCGCCGAGCGAGAGGCCGACACCATGAACCGAGATCGGCCAGAACTGGCGCGCCGCTAGGGCAATGCGGGCTGTGAGGTCAGTCATGTAATTCTCGGCATGGATCTCCAGGAAGCCGACTGCCGGTCGTTCCTGGAAGATCGGCACATGATGGAGGGCGCGCAGACCAATACCGGTGGGGAGGACCGACGAAAGCCTATCTGCAGCAGGCTGATCCGGATGAATCTCATTGACGCGCAGCGGCATATTCATGCTGTGGCCTCATTCCATGGTATGACCGGGTGCAGTGATCAGCCTGGCGCCGCGCCGATAGGTGATATAGGTCCAGAGCCATTGCAGCGCCACCAGCAGGCGGCTACGAATGCCGATCAGAAAGAACGGTTACATTTTCTCGAAATGGCGCCGCACCAGATGATCGATTGACAGCCGGCCCGGGCCGCGGCTCAGCAGCAGCAGCAGGAAGGTCATCCAGGTCAGATGATCAGGCCAGTTTTCCGGATAGACGAAGAGCTGGATCGTCACTGCCATGCCGATCATCGGCAGGGTAGCGAGGCGTGTCAGCAAGCCGAAAACCAGCAGCACCGGCGTCGTCAGTTCCACTGTTGCCGCCAAACTCGCGGCTATCTCCGGCGGCAGGACTGGCACCTTGTATTCGCTGGCGAAGAGCTGCAGGGTCAGTGGCCAGCTGGCGATCTTGGTCTGGCCGGAACGCCAGAAGATCACCGCCAAGCTGAAACGGGACATCAGCTGCAGGAGATCAAAAGGCAGCAGACCCAGGCGATCGTAAAAGGTAAGAAGGCGTCCTACCGGACTTGGTGTCATGGCTGCCTCCCGTGATTGCAAGATCATGGTCATGGAAAATACTCCCTCTCGCATCAGAAGCCGGGCACGCCGGCCGTATCGCTGCGAATTTGTGGATGCAGCAGGCAATCAATCACGCCGCCGGCATCGATCAGTTGCTGCAAAGCCTGGATGCCGTCGTAATCCGCTCGATGTTGGCGCGCCGCCGTCGTCGCCGTCGTCAAGGTCGCATGTTGGGCGAGGCTGGCTTCGAAAGCGTAGTCGGCCGGCGACAGGACCAGCAGATCGGGGTGCCCCTCCCCCGGCATCAGACGCAGATGCGTCGCCTCATGCACGGCCAATCGCAGCAGGTTCGCGCGATCCTGGTGCCCTGCCAGCAGGCCCTGCACCGCGTGATCAAGTGTGACGTAGTGCCAACCCGGCTGCAGGCGCAGCCGCATATCGGGATGCTGTCGCAACAGCTCGGCCGGCAGGCAGCACGCGCTGAAGCTCGGCAGATCGGCGGCATGCTGTGCTTGATGGCAGGTAAGTTCCAGCAAGGCGAGGTCTGCCAGAGCTGGCATGTCGTCGCCATAGCGATGCTGGCGTAGGAAATCCGCGAAACCGCGACCGGTCGCCAGCCAATCGACGCCAACGCGGCTGAAATCCGACCAGAGCTGACGAAAAGCATTGGCACCCAGCAATCGCGCTGTTGCCGGAAAAATATCCGCGGGTGTCACCGGTATGCGTTCGTCGGGTTGCGCGATCGTCGGCTCGGTTGTGCAAACCTCGCCCTTGATCGCAGCTATCGCGGCACCTGCATCAGAGCTGATGACGTCACGATGCACGCATGGCCGGAAATGCGGTTGATGTGTCAAGGCCCACCCATCGGCAAAAATCTGACAACGAAACTGATGGTCATCGTGATCGGCCCGGCTGCGCGACTGCGGGCCGATCACGACGGAAAGCGGCAGTCGGCTCAGGCCTTCGGTGCCGCACTGCCGCCTTGAATTTTCTCGCAGACACCCTTCGGCACGAAAATCCAGGCGTCGCCTCGTGCGGCCTGCGTTACGGTACCGGCGCAGGAATTGGACGCCGTCTGGCAGTCATTCTGATGCGCGGCGGCGACGCCGAAGCACTTCTCGAATTCATAGGAAGGGGCCGCAGCCGGGCCGGCAAAAGCCTGGCTGGCGGCAATCATGCCGACGGCGGTGGAGGCCGCGGCAAGCAGGGCGGCATTGGTCATCTTCATCTGTTTTCTCCCGTTTGACGGTGACGGGACAACCCCGTCCCTGAGAGAAAGGTAACGACCATGCAGCATCAGATTAAATGCCGCTTGGGTACCGATACGATAGATGCCGGGCATGAAACCTGAGTGCAGTCGGCGCGAAACAGTGCAACGAAATCGGCGAAGCAATGAACCGCCCGGTCGGAGCCTGACCGGGCGGTTCGGCAAGGCCCTCACGCGACGTGAGCGCCCTGGGGGATGGCTGAAGCGCTAGAGCGCGATGCTTTCGGGTCGCAGCAGGAGAGCTTCAACCAGAAAGCTGAATCGCCCTCTATCATATTGAAGAGAGACGGATTCAGCCTTTAGGTGAAGCCGCCTAGGCGACTCCACCTAAAGGCATCCGGCCCTAGAGATAGGTCGCGGCGATATCCACGGTCGATCTCTCGCCCAACGCGTCGAAATGCTGTGCCAGCCAGGTCTCGGCATGACGCCGGCCGGCTGCCTTCAACTCCAGCAGGAAGCCGAGATCGGCATTCAGCTTGGAATGAACACTGAGATGGCAGGTCTCCATCTCAGCCGAGATGGAATGGATGTTGAGCCGCTTCAAATCATCGCCATTGACCTTGCCGTCATCGATCAGCCGGGTGACGAAGCCGATTGCGCGCATCTCGCGCATCAGCGAAGAGTTGAAGCTGATCTCGTTGATGCGGTTGAGGATCTCCGCTGCCGTCACCGGCAGGTCCTGGCGATGCATGGGATTGATATGGATGATCACCACGTCGCAGCTGTCACAGTTATAGATCAGCGGGTAAATGGCGGGATTGCCCATATACCCGCCATCCCAGTAATGCTCGCCCTTGATCTCTACTGCCTGGAAGAGAAACGGCAGGCAGCCGGAGGCGAGGACGGCATCGGCCGTAATATCCCGGCCGCAGAACACTTTCACCTTGCCGCTGCGGACATTGGTGGCGGAAAGGAACAGCTTGATGGGAAGCGCCTCGTTTTGCAGCGCGTCGAAATCGACCGAGGCCTGCAGCACCTCCCGCAAAGGGTTCCAGTTCAGGGGATTGAGTTGATAAGGCGAAAAGATGCGCGAGACGAAATCGAGCCAAAGAAAAGCCGGCGAATTATCGAGCCCGCGCTCGCCGCTCAAGCGGTCCCACCAGGTCGGCTGGAAAGGCATCATCGACCCGGCATGGGCAACACGGCGCCAGAAATTGGCCAACGCCTGTTGGGCTCCGACACGGCCACCCTGTTGATAGCCATAGACCATCACGGTCGCATTCATGGCGCCGGCCGAGGTGGCCGAGATGCCGTCGAATTCGATCCGCTCGTCTTCCAGCAGGCGATCAAGCACGCCCCAAGTGAAAGCGCCATGGGCGCCGCCACCTTGCAGAGCAAGGTTGATCCGCTTGGTGGCGAGGCTTGCTTGCCCTGTCGGCCGTGCCTTCTCGCTGTTTGACGCTTTCATGGTGGTGTTCATGTTCGCCTCCAAACCTGCTCTAGTCGCTTCAATGCGCCGTCCAGCCGCCATCAACGGGCAAAGCGGCACCCGTGATCGACGCCGCGAGATCGCCGCAGAGAAACACGGCCAGGGCGCCGATTTCCGCCGCCTGGGCGAAGGCCTTGTTCGGTTGCTGATACAGCAGGACATCGCGAATGACTTGGTCGCGGCCAATTCCATGCGCCTTGGCCTGGTCCTCGATCTGTCTCTCGACCAGGGGCGTCCAGACATAACCGGGGCAGATGGCATTGGCGGTAATACCGTCCTCCGCCGTCTCCAAGGCAGTCACCTTGGTCAGCCCCAGCACGCCGTGTTTCGCCGCCACATAGGCGGATTTGAACGGTGACCCCACCAGGCCATGGGCGGAAGCGACATTGATGATGCGTCCCCAGCGACGACGTTTCATGCCGGGCAGGACAGCCTGGGTCGCATGAAAGACGGCGCTGAGATCAAGCGCCAGAATGGAATCCCACTTGGCGCGGGGAAACTGCTCCAGCGGCGCCACATGCTGGATACCGGCATTGTTGACCAGGATGTCAATCTGGCCAAAGCGACTTTCCGCCGTTTCGATCATCTGTGCAATGGCATCGGGGTTGCTGAGGTCCGATCCGTCATGTGTGACAGCAACACCATGGCGCGCGGCCAGTTCCTGGCACTGCTGCTCGATATCCGCGGCTTCGCCGAAGCCGTTCATGACGACTTGGGCGCCG
>DATMUQ010000592.1:0-4169 GCA_035563795.1 Terriglobales bacterium
ATCGGCGGAAGCGGGGGCGACCAGGATGAGATCGGCCTCGCGCACCAGGCGGATATGGCCCATCTCGCTCTCATCGGTCAGCGAGAAGATCTCCTGATAGACCTTGTTCTCGGTCAAGGCGGCGACGGTCAGCGGCGTCACGAATTGGGCGCCGCCGGCGGTCAGGATGCTGCGGATCTCCAGCCCGGCCTCGCGGCCGCGGCGGATCACCTCCAGGACCTTATAAGCGGCGATGCCGCCGGCGATGATCAGCAGCAGTTTCTTGCCGCGCAGATCAAAGGGGAGAGAGGTGGTTGGCGCCATGTCGGACCCATATTCCACAGTTTCAACTCGTATTTACTGTGGATTCTACAGCCAGACAAGAGGCGCTGCCGCAAGGTTATCGCGCGCCCGGCGTGAGTTTATTTTTACCCGGGTAATATTTGACAAAGGAAAATTACCCGGGTAAAAAACCAAAAAAGCGAGGGCGGCATGACCGACACTGATATTCAATCTAATCCCACCTGCATTGCTTTCTGCGACAGCCGCAAGCTGGCTGCCGGCGGCCTGGGTGACGTGGCCTTGGCGGTGAAGGCGGCGCTGGAGGCCGATGCGGCTCAGCAGATCCTGGTCTTCGACAGCCTCACCAGCCGGCCGATCGATTTCGACCTGCGCGGTGACGCTGCTGACATCCTCGCCCGCCTTGCACCAAAGCCGGTTGCTGGAGAGGAGGCAATGCCAGCCCGCCCCGGCCGGCCGAAACTCGGCGTTGTCGCCCGCGAGGTGACCTTGCTCCCGCGCCACTGGGACTGGCTCGCCAGCCAGCCGGGTGGCGCCTCGGTCACCTTGCGCAAACTGGTCGAGGCCGCGCGCCGGCAACAAGCAGGCGACACCGACCGGCGCCAGGCCCAGGAATCCACCTATCGTTTCATGTCGGCGATGACCGGCAACGAAGCCGGTTTCGAAGAGGCAACGCGCGCCTTGTTCGCCGGTGACCGCGATCGCTTCACCAGCCTGATCGCCGGCTGGCCGCAGGATCTGCGCGACCATATTGCTTCGTTGGCCGCGGCCGTCTTCGTCACTCAGTGACCGGCAGCCGCGCTTGACAGCAGCAGTTCCATGAAAACGAGATCGAGCCAGCGGTCGAATTTGCGGCCGACCTGGCGCAAGCGGCCGCTTTCCTCGAAGCCGGCGCGGCGATGCAGCGCGAGGGACACGGCATTCTCGCCTTCGATGCCGGCCACCATGGCATGCTTGCCGAGGGCTGCCGCGCGCGCCACCAGCTCCGCCAGCAGCAGCTTGCCGATGCCGCGACCCTGGGCCTCCGGCCGCACATAGACCGAATGCTCGACCGTGTGCAGATAGCCCTCCCAGGGGCGGAAATCGCCGAACGAGCCGAAACCCAGCACGGCATCGCCCGCGGCTGCGACCAGCACCGGGAAGCCGCGCGTCCTGCGGTCCTCGAACCAAGCGCGCCGGCTTTGCAGTGTCGCCGGGGTCAACGACCAGATCGCTGTCGTATGGGCAATCGCCTCATTGGTGATCTCCAGGATCGCTGCCAGATCGGCCTCTGTGGCATCGCGGATGTCCAGCATGGCTCGGTGCCTTTCCAGGTAAACAGGGGTGGCGAAACGTTATCTCTTATGATACTATAAAATCCACTATGATAGATTTCAATCTGGAAAACCGGCTGGCCGCCCGATTGAAGGCCGAGCGCGAATCCCGTGGCTGGACTCTGGCGGAGCTGGCGACCCGTTCCGGTGTCAGCAAGGCCATGGCAAGCAAGATCGAGCGCGGTGAGGCCAGCCCCACGGCCACCTTGCTGGGCCGGCTGGCGACCGCCTTCGGACTCACTTTGGCCCAGCTTTTCGCCCGCGTGGAGGAAGGTGGCGGCCTGATCAGCCGCCGCACCGACCAGGCAGTCTGGCGTGATCCCGCGACCGGCTTTCTGCGCCGGGCGCTGTCACCGCAAGGGCCGGTGCCGCTGGACCTTGTCTGGGGCGAGATGCCGGCGGGGGCTGAGATCGCCTATCCGCTCGATGCCTTCCGGCTGATCGAGGATCAGCAGCTTGTCGTGCTGGAAGGCAGGCTCACCATCCGCCAAGGCGATGCGTCTTATGATCTGGCAGATGGTGACTGCCTGCGCTTCGGCCCGCCGGCCCAGGTGCTGTTCCGCAATCCCGGCAAGACGCCGTGCCGCTATGTCCTCGCGACCTTGCGACGGAACAAGGCAACGAGCCTGTAAAACCGCCGGAACAAATGATGCGCCGTCTGTTGCCGTTCGCCGTCATCCTGGTCTTCACCTTGTCTGTCATGCCCGAGGCAGCTTGGCCGTCCGACTGGCTGGAACAGGAGACGGCGAACATGCACGCGATAACCGGGCCGTTCGTGCAGCGGGATTACGGCTTCAGAGTCGAAGCGCCGCCGGGGATCGCTGCCTATGTCAGCAAGGGCGGCGATGCCGATCACGGCGTCCTGATGATCCTCGGCGAGGATCGCGAGATCGCCGTCTATCCCGAATATATCTTCCCCGATCTCGGCAATGGCAAGCCATGCCGTGTAGATCGTTTCTCGGCGGGACCTGTTTCTGAAGAGACGAGGGAGGGCATCGCGCTGGGCGAACGGAATGCCTGCCTCATCACCATCAGCGACGATGGCGCCATCTGGAAGGTGGCGCAAATCAAGGGTGACGATCGCGGGCAGGGCATCATGTATACGCTGTTGCTCAAGACCACGCGCAGTTCTCTCGCCACAGACATGCTCGCGTTCCAGCGTGTCGCCACGAGCTTCAGGTTTATCTCGATCGTACCGTGACGCGCAGCGATATCTGACAGGTCCGTTCTGCACCTTTGCAGAGTGTCTTCGTGCAGCGATGTGACATTGCGTTGCGGTTCGTCTCCGCAGCGCGGTGTGTTGCGTGAGCA
This sequence comes from Terriglobales bacterium, assembly GCA_035563795.1. Taxonomy (GTDB): domain Bacteria; phylum Pseudomonadota; class Alphaproteobacteria; order Dongiales; family Dongiaceae; genus Dongia_B. Next base: position 2,904 of record DATMUQ010000592.1, read on the forward strand.
GTCCGTATCGATGGCATTGATGGCTCGACGCGTGTCTCGCTTCGATGTCGCGACACGTGTTTGCGCTGACAGTAGTTCGGCTGGTTCACAATCTAACGAGCCGAAGTTTTGTCGCGGTTTACATCGCAGCGCGCGCGCTTTAAGCGGGATTGGACGTCTTCGAAGTTCTTCCGAGCACAGAAGTTGTTACCGCCGCAGCGTGCCTCAGGCGAGCCAACAGCCATCGCGCTAAGTGACCGTTCATATTTTCAGTCCCCCTGAAGATACGAGGAGAGACATGGCATTCAGAAAATTCAAATTCGGCTGGAAGCTGAAGGCTGCGACCCTCAATTTTCTCGGCGTCGCGCCGTTTGGCGGAACGCTCTATTATCTGCTGCAGCGATATGTGACCAAGACAATTCCACGCCGGCTGGCGCCGACGGAAGAAACCGGCGCCGCGCAAATATCCCATGCGCGAAAATTCCTGCAGTGCGGCATTCATCTCGACGAAGCGACCTTGTTTGAGTTCGGCGCCGGCTGGGATCTCTACAGCAATATCATCCTCTATTGCTTCGGCGCCAATCGTCAGATCACCATCGACATCCGGCGTCTGGTGAAAGCCGAGGCGATCAATGCCGTCATCAGGCATCTGCAGGCTGACCCGCCGCAAGGCGCCATCCGCACGCCACCGGCACTGATCAGGCAGTCGCATCTCGAAGAAGATCTGCGCGACCTCTACGGCATCATCTATCGCGCACCGGATGACGCGACGGCGCTCGATTTCGCTGACGACAGCATCGATCTCATTGCCACCACCAGCGTGCTGGAACATGTTCCGGACGACATCGTGCAAGGCATCATGCGCGAGTGCTATCGCATCCTGCGGCGTGGTGGGTTGATGAGCCATGTCATCGATTACTCGGATCACTATGCGCATTCGGATCCGGCCATAACCGAGTTCAACTACCTGGCTTTCGATGAAAAGGCCTGGGCTCGGTATAGTCCCGGCATTCACTTCCAAAATCGCCGACGCAGCTCATATTTCCGGCGGGTGTTCGAGAAATATGGCTTCGTGGTGCGCGAGACGGATCCGTGGCATGGCGAGGCCGAAGCGTTGGAAAAGGTCCCGGTCAATCCGCAGTTCAAGCAATATCCGAGAGCCGAGCTGCTCGAACTCGGCTGTCACTTCCTGTTGGAAAAGCCGGCATAGCTGCCATCGAGGCAGCAAGTACGGTCGATAGGTGCTGGAAGTGTTACGCCGCCCGATCGGCGAACTTCGCGGCGGGG
>DATMUQ010000593.1:0-4829 GCA_035563795.1 Terriglobales bacterium
GCGCCTCGCCGGCCTGCGGCACTATTATCACGGCACGCATTCTGCCGATCGGGATGCCATGGTGCTCTCTTATTATGAGCAGATGGCCGATATTCTGGGCCTGCCGGCGGCTGACGTGCCGCGGGGCGTCGACGCTTTCACCGACCGCTTCATCCACCCTGATGACCAGGCGATCGCCCTGTCGCATTACCGGGATTTCGAGAGCGGCAAGATCGACCAATACGTCATCGAATTCCGCCTGGTGCGGCCGGATGGCAGCATCCGTTATATCCGCGAGGCATCGCGGCGGCTGGTCGATGCCGTCGACAATCTACGCCAGTCGATCGGCGTCATCCAGGATGTCACCGATCTGCGCCAGACGCAGCTGGCCCTGGAGCGTCACGTGACCCTGATGAACCGGTCACAGACCATCGCCAAGATGTGCTACTGGTATTTCGAGCCGTCGCCGCATCCGACCAGTTACGACGATGGCAATTACTATTATTCGGAAAATGCCGCTGACATCTTCGGCCTGCCGCCGGCGCTGCTCAACATGCCGGAAAGCCGCTTCGCGGCAGAGCTGGTACATCCCGACGACCGCGACTTCGTCTATAACTCCTATCGCGATTTCGTCACCGGCCCCGATCTCAAATACCAGCGGGTCTATCGCCTGCAATTGCCTGACGGTTCGGTGCGCTATGTCTCGGATGCCGGCGAGAAGCGCCTGTCACCCGATGGCCGCCTCACCCTCATTCTCGGTATTTCCCAGGATGCCACCACACTGCATCTCTCGGAGGCCTCTTTGCGCCGGACCGAGACGCAGCTGCGTCACGCCTTGCGGATCGCCGGCATGGGGCACTGGCATGCCGAGCGCAGTGATCAGCCCGGCGGCAGCTTCCGTATGCAATTTTCCGATGAAGCCGCGGCCATCTTCGGCGTGCCGACGACAGCCATCGCCGGCATCGATCCGGAGGCCTTCATCGACCGCTTCATCCGCGACCCCGATGACCGCCGCCAGACCCGCAGTCAGATGCAGCGCTTCTGGTCCGGTGGCGAGGCCTCGCTCTCGACCGAATTCCGCATCATGTATAATGACGGCAGCCTGCGCAGTGTCCGGCTGGTCGCGGAACGGATCACCGACCAGGCCTCGGCGGCGATCCAGATGATCGGCATGGTGCAGGACATCACCGATTTGCGGCAGCGTGAATTGGCGATGCTGCAGAGCGAAGCCCTGCTGCAGCATGTGCATCGCATGGCCAAGATCGGCTACTGGCTGTGGCATCCGTCGGAAAACCTGGAATCGAGCCAGGGCCATATCCGCTATTCGGAAGGCCTGATGGAAATGTTGGGCATCGGCGACGAGGACTATCATCTGGACGATGAGAGTTTCTGCAACCGCTATGTCCATCCGGAAGACAGGCCCGCGATCCTGCGCGCCTTCCTCGATTACCGGCGGGGGCTGCAGGACGGCTATAACCTGGATTACCGTTTCATCCATCCCAATGGCAGCATCATCAATCTGAAATCGGCGGCGATGCGCATGCGCGACGAGGCCGGCCATATCCTCTATGCGATCGGCGTCGCCCAGGACGTGACCGTGCAGAAGCAGCATGAGCAGGACCTGATCCAGGCAAAGAACGAGGCCGATCTCGCCAACCGCTCGAAGACCGAGTTCCTGGCCAATATGAGCCACGAGCTGCGCACGCCGCTGAACGCGGTGATCGGCTTCTCGCAGCTGATCAAGGATCAGGCCTTCGGCCCGAATTCCGACCGCTATATCAATTACGCGGAAGACATCAACAACAGCGGCAAGCTGCTGCTCGACCTCATCAACGACATCCTCGATATGTCGCGCATCGAAGCGGGAAGCTTCGTGCTGGGCGAGGAGCGGGTCTCACTGCAAGGCGCCATCCAGGACTGCCTGCGCCTCGTCACCCCGCGCGCGGCCGAGGGGCAGGTTCAGCTGGAACAGGATATCGCCACGGACCTGCCGGACATCAATGCCGATGCCCGGTCGCTGAAGCAGATCCTACTGAACGTGTTGTCCAACGCCGTCAAGTTCACCCCACCGCAAGGTCAGGTGCATATTGCCGCCGCGGTCGAGGAGGCCGGCGTTCTCAGGATCACTATCCGCGATACCGGCATCGGTATCCCTGCCGAGGTGCTGCCGAACCTCTTTGCCCCCTTCCGCCAGGGCGACAATTCGATCAGCCGCCGCTTTGGCGGAACCGGCCTCGGCCTGGCGATCAGCCGCAAGCTGATCGAGCTCCATGGCGGCAGCGTGGCGATCGAGAGCGAGCCTGGCCAAGGCACCACCGTGCATCTGATTTTCCCGGCGGAGAGGCTGTTTTGCGGCAGCAAGCCGGGTCACGGTGATACCCCCCGCAACCTGGTTCTCGTCAAACAGGGCCAGCCGCTGGATAGCTGAGCTAGGCCCGGCGGCCACGCCCCGCGTACCCATCCCACCCCGTCTTGACCGGCCCGGTGCCCCGGGCGTTAATGAAGCGACCGGCACCGACTTCAACTGTCTTGGTGCCGACAGTCGCATAGCTGACCCGCTCGCGGACAGCTTGCGTGAAAACGCCATTGCCGTATGTTTCACAATGACTTGAGGGTGACCGGCCACCGCGCGGCCGGATCCCGGATCAGCATCGCGTTTGGAGGTCGACTTGGCTCAGTATCGTTCCCGCACATCAACCCATGGCCGCAACATGGCGGGAGCCCGCGGTCTGTGGCGCGCCACCGGCATGAAGGATTCGGATTTCGGCAAGCCGATTGTCGCCATCGCCAATTCCTTCACCCAGTTCGTTCCCGGCCACGTGCATCTCAAGGATCTCGGCCAAATGGTCGCCGCCGAGATCGCCGCCAATGGCGGCGTCGGCCGGGAATTCAATACCATTGCCGTCGATGACGGCATCGCCATGGGCCATGACGGCATGCTTTACAGCCTGCCCTCGCGCGAGATCATCGCCGATGCGGTCGAATACATGGTCAATGCCCATTGCGCCGATGCCCTGGTCTGCATCTCCAATTGCGACAAGATCACCCCGGGTATGTTGATGGCGGCTTTGCGCCTCAACATCCCCACCGTTTTCGTTTCCGGCGGCCCGATGGAAGCCGGCAAGGTCATCCTCAAGGACGGCAAGATCCAGTCACTCGATCTGGTCGATGCCATGGTCGCTGCCGCCGACGACAAGGTCTCCGACGAAGACGTGGCCAAGATCGAGCGCAGCGCCTGCCCGACCTGCGGCTCCTGCTCCGGCATGTTCACGGCGAACTCGATGAACTGCCTCACTGAAGCACTCGGTCTCTCGCTCCCGGGTAATGGCACCATCGTCGCCACCCATGCCGCCCGCAAGGAGCTGTTCCTGCAGGCCGGCCGTACCGTGCTGGAATTGACTCGCCGCTATTATCAGGAAGACGACGAAAGCGTGTTGCCGCGCTCGATCGCCAGCTTCAAGGCCTTCGAGAATGCCATGACCCTGGATATCGCCATGGGCGGCTCGACCAACACCGTGCTGCATCTGCTGGCTGCCGCTTATGAGGGCGGCGTCGATTTCTCGATGGCGGATATCGACCGGCTGTCGCGCCGCGTGCCCAATGTCTGCAAGGTCGCCCCGGCCCTCAGCACCGTGCACATCGAAGACGTGCACCGTGCCGGCGGCATCATGGGCATCCTGGCTGAGCTCGATCGCGGCAAGCTGCTGCATACCGATCTTCCCATGGTGCACAGCAAGACCCTGGCCGAGGCTCTCGCAAAGTGGGACCTCAAGGGCAAGCCGGACGAAGCGGTGAAGAAGTTCTACCGCGCCTCGCCGGGTGGTGTGCCGACCCAGGTCGCCTTCAGCCAGGACCGCTATTACGACGATCTCGATACCGATCGCGAGAAGGGCGTCATCCGCAACATCGAGCATGCCTTCAGCAAGGATGGCGGCCTCGCCGTCCTGTTCGGCAATATCGCGCTGGAAGGCTGTATCGTGAAGACGGCGGGCGTCGACCAGTCGATCCTCACCTTCTCCGGTCCGGCCCGCATCTTCGAAAGCCAGGACGGTGCGGTGGAAGGCATCCTTCTCGGCCAGATCAAGGCGGGCGATGTCGTCGTCATCCGCTATGAAGGCCCCAAGGGCGGCCCCGGCATGCAGGAGATGCTCTATCCGACCAGCTATCTGAAGTCGAAGGGCCTCGGCAAGGCCTGCGCGCTGATCACCGACGGGCGCTTCTCCGGCGGCACCTCGGGCCTTTCTATTGGCCACGCCTCGCCGGAAGCGGCGGAAGGCGGAGCCATCGCGTTGATCGAGGAAGGCGACATGATCGACATCGATATTCCGCAGCGGAAGATCAACGTCCAGGTCAGCGAGGCTATCCTCGCCGAGCGCCGCAAGGCCATGGAAGCCAAGGGCGAGGCCGGCTGGAAACCTGCCGTTAAGCGTCATCGCAAGGTTACGACGGCCCTCCGCGCCTATGCGGCTTTGACCACCAGTGCCTCGCGCGGCGCCGTCCGTGTGGTGCCCTGAGCGCACAATACCCTCTGGACTCCAAGAGATGAGCCGATGTGAAATGGCGTGAGCCGGGGCGATGACAGACAGGCTGGGTGAGCAGGATGATCTATGATTGTCGCGATCCGCAGCAGATGGCATCAGCCCTTATGCTCAACGACCTTTTCCCACCGGCTCTGCGCTACTGGCAGGCGATCAAGGGCGATCGCCTGCCAAGCCGCCATGACATAGATCCGATCGACATTCCTGATCTGCTGCCGAACATCATGCTGCTCGACGTGCTGGAAAGCGGCAGAGACTTTCGCTACCGGCTGGCCGGCACGGCGATCGAGCGCAATTTCGGGGCGCCGATCA
>DATMUQ010000594.1:0-2406 GCA_035563795.1 Terriglobales bacterium
TTGGCCACTTCCACATTGCGGTCGGCAACGGCGAAATCGTCATCCCGGTAATAGAGGCTGGCGGCGAAGCTGTCGGTCTTCGACCGTGAGGTGTCGCCGCCGCCCTGGCGGTGACGGTTGCCGGCCAGGAAGCCGCGCGCCAGCGGGCTCCAGGGGATGCAGCCGATCCCCTCCTCCTGGCACAGCGGCATCATCTCCCGCTCTTCCTCCCGGTAGATCAGGTTGTAATGGTTCTGCATCGAGACGAAGCGGGTCTTGAAGCCCTGATCGGCCTTGTAGAGATATTTGGCGAACTGCCAGGCATGCATCGAGGAGGCGCCGATATAGCGCACCTTGCCGGCCTGGACGAGGTCGTGCAGGGCGCCGATGGTCTCCTCGATCGGCGTCTCCGGGTCGAAGCGGTGGATCTGGTAGAGGTCGATATACTCCGTGCCCAGCCGCTTCAGCGAGCGATCACAGGCATCCATGATGTGCTTGCGCGAGAGGCCCCGGCGGTTCGGCTTGTCGCCGACCGTGCCGTTGAAGCATTTGGTGGCGATCACCACGTCCTCGCGGTCGGTAACCAGATCCTTGATCGCCCGGCCGACGATCTCCTCGCTGACGCCCAGGGAGTAGACGTCGGCGGTGTCGAAGAAGTTGATGCCGGCGGCCAAAGCGCGCTCGAAGAAGGGCCGCGCCGCCTTCTCGTCCAGCACCCAGTCGCGCCAGGAAGGGCTGCCGTAAGTCATGGTGCCGAGGCAAAGGCGGGAGACCCGTAGGCCGCTTTTGCCGAGCCGGGTATAGGGCATGGAGCTGGACATGCTGCTTTCCTCGCTGGTTGCGGGAGAGGGGGAAGATGGAGGTCCGCTCAGGTTAGGCGCTTCAGCCGCCCCGGTCGAGAGCCCCGGTCGAGAGCTCTGCTGCGCCGCCGATGCCTGTGTTGCCGCCTGTGCCATCGCCTCTGGCCTATCGTCTCTGTGGCCCCGCCAGACCGCGTCAAATCGGCGCGTCGCCCCCCTGACGAAAATTTTACGCAATTCCCTCTTGAAGGCGGGGGCATGATGAGTCATATCGCATCTTGCGGGACGGTGCGGAGGTCGCGGCGCCCGACCCGCTGCCCGTCCGCGCCAGTTCCCCTCGAGGAGGGACAGGCCAATGCGGACTGATGACAATCGGGTCATACCCTTTCGTCCTGCGCCAAAATCCGTGCCCACCAGCCGAACCGTCCATGTCGACATCGAAGTCGACCTGATCCGCCAGTGCCGCGAAGACTGGCGCCGTGGCGAAAGCGAGATCTGGCGGCATTTCTCCCTGGAAGTCGATGTCTGCCGGGACGCCGCGGGCGAACTCCGCCTATATGGCCTGCCGGGCCAGGAAGCGGGTCTCGTTGTGGCCGGCTTCGATGCTCAGGCGCTGCCGGTTACCGGTGAGAGCCTGCGGCTGGAGCAGCCGGGGCTCTGCGTGACCGTACCGCTCGCCGCCTTGCATGACGCTGCCGCCCTGCTGCAGCCGGCGACCGTGGTGCCCTTCGCGCTGCGCCGCGCTGGCTGACGTCTCAGCCGTCACTTCATCTCAGACCAGGATACAGCCGGGCGCCGCAAGGCGCCCGTTGCCGTCTGCCACCTCAGTGCTGGTGCTGGTGATGGATATCCGGGAAATGCCGGTGCTTATGGGTCAGCGGCTGGTGCCGGTGCGCATGCCGGTGCATGCCACGGGCGTCGAGTGCCGGGTCGCTAGGCTGGTGCTCGTGCAGGTGATGGGCGTCGTGGCGATGCCGGTGATCGTGCGACAGGGCCTCGTGTTGATGCTCATGCTCGTGCGCCTCGCTGAGATGGAGGTAAAGGCCGAGTGCCATGAGGCCGGCCGCGACGAAGAAGAACAGGGTCGGTGACTCGCCGAGGAACAGGATGGCGACGCCGGCGCCGATGAACGGCGCTGTCGCGTAATAGGCACCGGTCCGCGCCGCCCCCAGGTGCCGCAGGGCATGGACGAAGAGCACCAGGCTGATCCCATAGCAGAAGAGACCGATGACGCCGATCCCGGCCAGTGCCGTGAAGCCGGGCAGGTGAGCGCCCCGGCCAAGGGCGATCGCGAGATTGACACCGCCGGCGACCAGGCCCTTCACGGCGGTGATCTGCATCGGATCGGCGGCCGAGAGCTTGCGGGTGAGGTTGTTGTCGATCGCCCAGTACAGGCAGGCGCCGGCGATCAGGCCGAAGCCGGCCAGCGAGGTTTCTCCCAGCGCGAGATTGCCGCCGGTAGGCAGTGCCAGGAGGCAGGCGCCGGCAACCAGCGCGGCGGCGCCGATCATCAGGCGCCGGTCGACATTCTCCCGGAACACGATCCAGGCCAGCAGCAGGGTGAAGACGCCCTCGAGATTGAGCAGCAGGGCGGCATTGCTGGCGGGTGTCACCGCGAGGCCGAACA
>DATMUQ010000595.1:0-5690 GCA_035563795.1 Terriglobales bacterium
TCTCGACGGAACGCTGCCAGTTCATGCTTGCACCTTGTCAGAAACGGTCGACGCGATACGGTGTCAGATCGATCGGTGGCGGCCGATCCATCACCAGATCGGCGATCAACCGCGCCGTCGTCGCCGCATAAGTCAAACCGAGATGGCCGTGGCCGGTGGCATAGAATACGTGTGCATCCTTGGCCGAGCGGCTGATGACGGGGATCGTATCGGGCAAGGCCGGCCGATGTCCCATCCATTCCGTCGCGTTCTCGCAAGTGAGGCCTGGCAACGCCTCCCGCGCCCGTCTCACCAATATCTTTGCCCGACGGTAATCCGGCGCCGCTTGCAGCCCCGCCATCTCCACCGTGCCGCCGACCCTTATGCCGCCCGCCGTTGGCGTCACCATGAAGGCGCGCGCCGGCCAGATGATGGAATGGCGCATCTCGATCGCTGGCGCCATGATCTGGGTATGGTAGCCCCGCTCTGTCTCCAGCGGAATATGCTCGCCCAGCAGGCGCGACAATTGCGCCGTATAGGCGCCGGCACAGAGCACCACCTGCGTCGCGGCGATGCGCCGGCCATCGCGCAGACGAATGCCGGCAACACGGTTATCGGTATGATCGAAGCCGGTGACCTCGCCGCGTTCGATCCGGCCGCCCGCTTCCTCGAAGCGTTCGGCAAAGCTAGAGACCAGCCGATAAGGATCGCTGATCGACCGGTTCTGTGGCAGGAGCACGGCCTTGGCGATGGCCGGACTGATCGCCGGTTCGAGTTCACGCAGCTCGCGGGCCGACAAGAGTTGCGTGGCAAAGCCATGTCGCGCGATGGCGGCGAGATGTTCCTGGTCGGCGGCATATTCCGCTTCATCGGCATAGAGGCTGAGACAGCCTTCGTGCGACAGCATATCGCTGAGCCCGGCCGCATCGAGAAGCGGCAGGAGATCGTCATAGACCCGCGCGCATAAGGCGGCGCCTGCCGCTTCCAGCGCCCGCACGCGGGCAGGCAAGCCTGCCACCAGGAAACGCAGCAGCCAGGGCGTGAGGCGCGGCAGATAGCCGGCGCGCAGGCGGACCGGTCCTTCGGGATCGATCAGCCAGCGCGGAATCTGCGACCACACCGATGGCCGGGATGACGGCAGGAACTCGGTGACCGCGATGCTTGCCATGTTGCCATAGGAAGCGCCGCGGCCAGGCTGGTCGCGATCGACGAGGACGACATCGGCACCGCGCCGGCGCAGTTCATAGGCGATGGTGGTACCGATGATACCGGCACCGATAACCGCTACCGGTCCGGATCCGATTGTCACGGTCACGATCGGTCAGGCGGCATTTGCCGCGGCCAGGACCGCCGTCAGTTCCTGCTTCTCGGCTGCATTGAGCGGCAGCAGCGGGCGGCGGGTTTCACCGACCGCGAAGCCAGCAAGCTCGCAGCCATATTTGACCTTCTGCACGAACTTGCCGGATTCCAGATTGGTCATCGCCGGATAGATCGCCTTGGCGATCGCTTGCGCCTTCTTCAGATCACCGGTGGCGAAGGCGTTGTAGAATTTGACGGTCGGGGCGACGAGACAATTGGCCGGACCGCAGATCCAGCTGGTCGCACCCCACATGAAGAAGTCGAAGGCCTGGTCGTCGCTGCCGCAAGAGAGCTGCAGCCGGCCGGCATAGCGGCGGTTGATCTCCAACGCGCGCAACAGATTGCCGCTGCTCTCCTTGATACCGATGACGCGCGGATTGTCGGCGAGGGCATCCATCACCTCGAAACCGACTTCGACACCGGCGCGGAGCGGGAAATTGTAGAGCACGATCTCGACATCGACGGCATCGAGCACCGCCTGGTAGTGGGCGAGGAGTTCCTCCTGGGCCGGCAGCGAGTAATAAGGTGGGGGCAACAGCACCGTGTCATAGCCGAGCTTCTTCGCCATCTCGGTATGGCGGATGACATCGCGGGTCGAGCCGGCATTGGTGCCTGCCACCAGCAGGCCGCGCTTGCCGACCGTCTCCTGGACGCAGCGGAGCACATCCCAGCGCTCCTGGTCCGACATGGCGTAATACTCGCCGGTCGAGCCCATTGGCACGACGCCATGGACGCCCTGCTCCAGCTGCCAGTTCACAAACCGCTCGAGGGTCTTGAAGTCGATCTCGCCGGCAGCGTCGAACGGGGGCACGAGAGCCGGCAGAATTCCCTTGAGTTCCATAATGTTCCCCTCCCCTTTCACGATTGCCGATGCCGGTCTCTCCGACGCTATCCGATAAAGCCTATTGTCGACACAGTGCCGACAATGTCAATATAGAAAAATACACCGTGTCGACAAGATCGTCGCCATGGTAGGATCTGAACAGTCATCTGAAGGAGAGTATGCGTGACCATTGCCGAGACCGAAGCGCGCCCCGCCAAGGGACAAGGCTGGAAATTCGTCTATGACACGCTGCGGATGGAGATCCTGGCGCTGACCCTGGCACCCGGCCAGTTGCTGGACGAGACCACCCTCGCCGAGCGTTTCGATCTCTCCCGCTCGCCGATCCGCGAAGCCCTGATCCGCCTGTCGGTCGAGGACCTAGTGGTCACCCTGCCCAACCGCAGCACCATCGTGGCGCCGATCGAGATCGAGAACTTCCCGAAATATGTCGATGCGCTGGATATCGCCCAGCGGATGAATTGCCGCCTGGCGGCGGAATTGCGCACTGAAGCTGACCTCAAGATCATGGCGAGCCGACAGAAGGCCTTTCTGGCGACCATCAAGACCGGCAATCACCTTGCGATGTCAGAAGCGAACAAGGACTTCCACATGGCGATCGCCCAGGCCGGCCGGAATCCGTATTTCATCTCTTTCTATGAGAAGCTACTCGACCAGGGTCGCCGCATGCTGCATCTGCATTTCGAGTATCTCGAACGCAGTCAGGACGGCTATCTGCTGACCGATGAACACGACGCCATGCTGGACGCCATCAAGGCGCGCGATGTCGAGCGAGCCGACCGCCTGGCGCATGACCACACCAGGCAGTTCCGTGACAGCTTCATCGAGTTCATGAAGGAAAACTACACGACGGATGTTTTCCTCGGCTCATCCCTGCGGGCCGCGGGATAAAACTGCTCACCAGGGAACGGTCCGCCCCAGATAATCGAGATATTCGAGGCCAGGCCGCTCCTGCTTCGCGAGCAGGACATTCACCAGGCTTGGAATGCTTTCATCGATGCTGAGCTTTCCCTCCGGGCCGCCGAGATCAGTCCGCACCCAGCCTGGCGCCATGACCGCCATCGGGCGCGAGGTGCTAGCCTGACGCGCGGCGAAGCTGCGCATGAACATGTTCAGCGCCGCCTTGGTGCCGCGATAGAGCTCGCGCTGGCCGGTCTCGTTATTGCTGACACTGCCCTGCCCTGACGACATCACGCCGATCAGACCGGTCGCCGCGACATTGCCCACTAGGCTTTCGATCACGCGCAGCGGGCTAAGCGCATTGGTTATCATGAGATTGACGAAATCCTCGGTCGATACTTCGCCGATGGTCTGCGTCGGATCGCGGTTGGTGGTCCCGGCATTGACGAACAGCATGTCGAATGCGCGGCCCGCCAGGCGATCGCGCAAGGCGGCGAGCTGATCCGGTTCGCAGATATCCAGGGGCTCGATATTGATCCGCCAGGTCATGCAGCAGGGTCCGGGCGGTGCCGCGCACCGTCCCCACCACGTTCCAGCCCTTTTTCAGGAATTCGGCGACCATGGCATGGCCAAGGCCGCGCGAGGCACCAATGAGCAGAATGCCGGGGCGATGCTGATTGCGGGACATGACTCACTCCTTCACTGATGTCGCCAGCCGCTGATATGGACGCCCGGCACCCCTTTGCGCCAGACGCACAGGATGCAAAGGATGATTGCGCTCTACGCTATACCGGGGTGCTCGCCGGAGCTATGCTGGGGGCATGCAACATGTAGATCTGAATCTGCTCCTCTCGTTGGACGTGCTCCTTACCGAGCGCAGCGTCACGGGTGCTGCGCGCCGGCTCGGCCTCAGCCCCTCCGCCATGAGCCGGACACTGGCGCGATTACGCCAGGTGACGGGCGATCCCTTGCTGGTGCAGGCCGGTCGCAACCTGGTTCCGACACCCTATGCTGAAGCGCTGAGCGGGAGTGTTCACGTCCTCGCCCGTGATGCCCAGGCGGTGTTGCGCCCGGCTACCGGCCGCCAGTTGGACCTGGCGTCGCTTCAGCACACCTTCACCATTCGTGCCGGCGAAGGCTTCATGGAACTCCTGGCCGCGCCGCTGCTCGCGGCGATCATCGATGATGCGCCGCATGTACGCCTGCGCTTCGTGCCGAAGCCAGACAAGGATGCCCAGCCGCTACGGGAGGGGCAGATCGACCTGGAGATCGGGGTGCTCGGCACCTCCGCACCGGAACTGCGGACCCAACTGCTGCTCCGCGACCGGCTGGTTGGCGTTGCCCGGATCGGGCATCCGCTGCTGGCAGCCAAGAATGTCACGCCGGAAGCTTATGCGGCCTGCAGCCATGTCGTGGCATCGCGCCGGGGCGAATTCCTTGGCCCCATCGACGATGCCCTGGAGGAATTGGGCCTGAAGCGGGAAATACCGCTCGTTGTACCGGGCTATCCCGATGCGATGCGGATCGTCCGCCGCTCGGATCTGGTTGCCATGATACCGCGGTCATGTCTCGGCAATACCCTGGCCGCCGATCATGCCGCCATCCTCGGTCTCGCGAGCTTCGAGCTGCCGTTCCGGACACCGACCTTCAACATCTCCGCCATCTGGCATCCGCGCTTGGATGCCGATCCCGCCCATCGCTGGCTGCGCGATACCGTGCTGGCGGTATGCAGGAAGGCGTATCCGTAGCGCCCCATCAGCCTACCTCAAATACCTCTCGCCCCTGTACTACAGCCCCCTCACCCTAACCCTCTCCCCAGAGGGGCGAGGGAATCTCGACGAGCGCTGCCTTTGCTCCCTCGCCCCGCTTGCGGGGAGAGGGTCGGGGTGAGGGGCAACACGGAGCACCGCCGTTAGCCAAGCCTTTACCTAAGTCCGGGTACAGTGAGCCCGACCGGACAACTGGACGCAGCTTTCCCCGACACCCCATTTCTGCTATCCAGCGCCCTCCTCCACCAAGATCGATCGACATGAAACCCCGCGACATTGCCGCCTATCTGTTCCTCGCTGTCGTCTGGGGATTGTCATTTCTGGTCCTGCTGCGGGTCGTGCAGGCTTTCGGCTGGGTCGGCGCGGTGAGCTTGCGGTCATTGGTCGCCGGCGCGACCCTGATCATCGCGGCGAAGCTGATGCGCCGGCGCCTGCATTTCACCTCCGGCTGGCGACCGCTGGCGGTGGTGGGGGCGACCACGGTCGCCGCCCAGTTGATCGGCCTTTCCTATGCAACGCCGCGGATCGGCACCGCTATGGCGGCGATCTTCGTCACCGCCATTCCGCTTTTCTCCATGCTGATCGGCCAGGTCTGGGGCATCGAGAAGATCACGGCGCGCGGGCTTGTCGGCTTGGTCCTGGGCACAATCGGGCTCCTGCTCCTGGTCGGCTTCCCCAGCGTGCCGGTGACCGGCTCCTTCGTTCTCGGCTGCGCCGCCTCGCTCTTCGCCTCCTTCGCGGCAGCTTTCGGCAGCAATTATGCCAGCCGGCATCTGCAGCATACCGGCGCCTTCGAGGTGACGGCGGGCTCGTTCCTGTTTGGCGGGCTGATGACCCTGCCC
>DATMUQ010000596.1:0-2527 GCA_035563795.1 Terriglobales bacterium
ATCCAGCGTGATATCGAGCACGACATCGGGATAGGTAGCCGTGAAGCGCGGCAGGATCGGGTCGATATAGGCTGCGGCGGCCGAGCGGAAGGCCTGCAACCGCACCGTGCCGGAGGGACGCTCGCGATAGCGCCGCACCTGGCCGATGGCATCGCCCAGCTCCGTGATGGCGGGGCGCACGCGGCGGAACAGGTTCTCGCCGGCATCGGTCAAGGCGACGCTGCGGGTGGTGCGATTGAGGAGGCGGATGCCGACCCGTTCCTCGAAGCCGCGGATCAGCTGGCTGAGCGCCGAAGGCGAGACGCCAAGCTCCGCCGCCGCGCGACTGAAGCTCAGCAGCTCGCCGACCGCGACGAAGGCCCGCAATTGGTTGTAGTCGCTGCCCGAGAGCAAGGAATCCATGGCCTATCCCAATACTTTTTAGCTGGACTTACAAGTCCTATCAGAAATGTGGCCATTATACACGGTCGGCATCATGGCTATCTCCACCGGGCAAAAGGAGACAGCACATGAAAACATGGTTCATCACGGGTATTTCCCGAGGCCTCGGCCTCTCTCTGGCCCAGGCGGCTGTGGCGGCCGGCGATACCGTCATCGGCACGGTGCGTCAGGGCCAGCCGGAGATCGCTGCCGGCCCCGGCAAGCTGCATGTCATCACCCTCGACCTCGCCGCAGCGGGTGCCGCCGAGACGGCGGTCGCCCAAGCCTTCGGGCTCACGCAGCGGATCGACGTCATCGTCAATAATGCCGGCTATGGCCTGCTCGGCACCCTGGAACAGGCGACCGATAGTGAGGTCGCGCGGCTCTTCGCCGTCGATGTCTTCGGCCCCTTCCAAATCATCCGCGCCGCCTTGCCCTATCTCCGGGCGCAGGGTCGGGGCCATATCATCAACATCACCTCGATCGCTGGCCGGGCACCCGGGGTCGGCTCGGCGCTCTATTCGGCGGCGAAGGCGGCGCTCGAAGGCCTCTCCGCCGGCCTGGTGCATGAAGTGACGCCGCTTGGCATTAAGGTGACGGCGGTCGCACCCGGCGCCTTCCGTACCGATTTCCTCTCTACCCATTCGATCCGCAAGAGCGCGGTGCCGGGTGATGCCTATGCCGGCAGTATCGGCCGCAGCGCTGCTGCTTTCGATGCTATGGCAGGGAAGCAGCTCGGCGATCCTGACCGCGCGGCGCAAGCGATCCTGGAGATCGCCGCGGCCGAGAACCCGCCCTTGCATCTGCTGCTCGGCAGCGATGCCCTGCGCCGGGGCCGCGAGAAACTCGATGCTGTGATCGACGAGATCGACCGCTGGGAAGCACTGACCCGCAGCACCGATTTCGCCGCCAGCGCATCAGCGGCGGCAAGCTGATGGAGACCAAGATGCAGGACCATCCTTATCTCGGCATGTGGGTGACGTCGGACGGCCGCATCCGCCAGGAGCTGCTGGCGAATGGCCGCTATGACGAGGCCCGTGGCAGCCGCAAGAGCGCCTATCAGGGGCGCTATGAAGTGCGTGGCAGCCGCATCGATTACTGGGACGATACCGGCTTTACCGCCGATGGCACCTTCGTCGCCCGCGATGAGTTGCATCATGGCGGCATGGTCTTTCGCCGCGAGACTTAGCGGTCGGCGGGTATCCAGCCCCATTATCTGAGATAGCAAAAGCGGGCGGTATCCAGGCGGTACCGCCCGTTGTCATGTCACGCGCTGTTCTCTCGGCTGTCGCGATTTCGGGGGCCAATCTTTCGCCGAGCTGTCATCTGCCGTGCGATCATCGGCCCGGATGCCTGTGGCTAAGTTGGCAGTCCTAATTTATCCCGCGTTTTCATTTACTTAGGCTTAATTCTCTAGTGTTAGGCTATGGCAAATCAGAATCTGCGGGGTAGCGCCATGCGTCTGAAGATTGCCACCGCCGTCAATCTTTTTGGCCTGCTGGTGGGTATCGGTTTTGCCGCCGTCATCGGCACCAGTGTTCTCGCCCTCAGTCAGCTCAAGGTCGGCGGCCCGGTCTATCATCGGATCGTTCTCGCCAAGGATCTCGTCGCCGATATCCTGCCGCCGCCGGAATATGTCATCGAGGCCTATCTCGAAGACACGCTGGCGCTGAACGATCCGGCCTCCGTCGACAAGCACCGCCAGCGCCTGCAGCAGTTGCGCAAGGACTACAACGACCGCCGCGACTACTGGGCGCAGCAGAGTGATCTCGCGCCCGAGTTGCGCAGCAAGCTGACGCAGGAATCCGACGCCCGGGTGAGCAAATTCTGGGATCTCACGGAAAACCAGTTGCTGCCGGCCTTGGCGAAAGGCGATGCGGCTGCTGCCAAGCAGGCCTATGGAGCGATCACCGATGCTTATGAAGCGCATCGTGCGCTGATCGACCAGATCGTCACTGCCGCCAACAGCCTCAGCGACGATGCCGAGGGCAATGCGCATAGCAGCGAAGGCTTCTACACTATCGTGCTCTGGGGTGTTGCCGTGATCGTGCTGCTGGTGGTCGGTGGCGGTGTCTTCGGCATCGCGCTCGGTGTCATCCGGCCGGTC
>DATMUQ010000597.1:0-2410 GCA_035563795.1 Terriglobales bacterium
CCAGCAGGAACCAGGCGCGGTGCAGCACGTCGTCATAGTTCTTGGCGGTGAGGAAGAGCGGCCCCTCGATGACGGTGACGCCGGTGGTCAGGCGGCCGACATAACCGGCGATGGCGTCGATCGCATCCTTGGACATGCCCTGGTTCGAGGCATTGCTGATGAAGGTCTTCATCGCCTCGATATTGGTATTGGGGTCCTTCAGCATGGCGCCGATGGTCTGGCAGATCGCTTTGGCCTCGGCCTCGTCGCCGCCGGCGATGGCGGGCCGGAGCGCCACCGATGTCATGGCGCTGACGGCAAGCACAGAGGTGAAGACAAAGAGTGCGATACCCGACATGACGGCCCCGTCCCCAATGATGATATTTTCTTGTTGCACGCATGATCCCCACCCGGAGCGAGCTGCTTGAACGCAGCCTGTTCCGGCACCCGCTTCATCCCGGTCGCTCAGCTCGCCGGGCGCTCACTGCGCCAGTCGCTCACTGCGCCAGTCGCTCACTGCGCCAGTCGCCCCCTGCGCCAGTCGCTCACCTCCCCCGGTATTCGCATGACTGCGCCTTGCAACCGCATATTGCCGGTTGATGACAGTCCTCGGCTGCCATGCCGGCATCTTCACTGGATCATCCCCGCTGCGGAAACGCCTCACCCGAATAGAGTATTTCGTGGCCTGCGCATTCATCACGCACACCCCTTTGCGCATTCCCCGATTGAGCGCGCGCCCTGACGCCGGGAGAGCCACTGCAGCGACCACAAAAATCGGACGCTACAGGCATCGAATGCCCCAGAGATCGAATGCCCCAGAGATCGAACACCGCCCGGGATCGAACACCGCCCGGCCAAACACCAGAGAGCGCAATGATGGAGCCACACCCCATGTCATCACCGCCAACCTCATCACCTGATGCGATACCGGGCAGCGCACCGAGTGCCGCCGCGATGCTGATCGCCGATATCGCCGGCTTTGCCCGCGATCCCCTGGGCTTCGTGCTCTATGCCTTTCCCTGGGGCGAGGCGGGAACACCACTGGCACAATGCGATGGGCCGGATCACTGGCAGCGCGAGGTGCTGAGCGAGATCGGCGCGACCTTGCGCCAGGCGCCGCTTCCACCGGCCGGCAACGACACTGCAGCCTCCGCCGCGGTACAGCTCGCGATCGCCAGCGGCCACGGCATCGGCAAATCGGCGCTGGTCGCCTGGCTGCTGCTCTGGGCGATGGCGACGCATGAGGAGACGCGCGGCGTCGTCACCGCGAATACCGAGAGCCAGCTCCGCACCAAGACCTGGGCGGAGCTCGCCAAATGGCACCGGCTCCTCATCTGCCGCGAC
This sequence comes from Terriglobales bacterium, assembly GCA_035563795.1. Lineage (GTDB taxonomy): Bacteria > Pseudomonadota > Alphaproteobacteria > Dongiales > Dongiaceae > Dongia_B. Next base: position 1,324 of record DATMUQ010000597.1, read on the forward strand.
TGGTTCACCTTGAGCGCCACGGCGCTGTACGCCACGCAAGCCGGGCATGAGAAGACCTGGCGCATCGACATGGTGCCCTGGTCGGAGCGCAACACGGAAGCTTTCGCGGGGCTGCACAACCAGGGCAAGCGCATCATCGTCATCTTCGACGAGGCATCAAGCATTCCCGATGCGATCTGGGAGACGACCGAGGGTGCCCTCACCGACAAAGACACCGAGATCCTGTGGTGCGCCTTCGGCAATCCCACGCGCAATAGCGGGCGCTTCCGCGACTGCTTCCAGCGCTTCCGCCACCGCTGGCGCCATCGCCAGATCGACAGCCGGCAGGTCAGGATCACCAACAAGGCACAGCTCGCGCAATGGGTCGCCGATTACGGCGCCGACAGCGATTTCGTGCGCGTGCGCGTGAAGGGCCAGTTCCCGCGCGCCGGCTCCATGCAGTTCATCGCCGGCGATCTCATTGCCGCCGCGCAAACAACACCGATACAGAGCTTCCGCCACGATGCGCTGGTGATCGGCGTCGATGTCGCCCGCTTCGGCGATGACGAGAGCGTCATCTTTGCCAGGAAGGGCCGCGACGCCCGCACCATCCCGCCGATCCGGCTGCGTAACACCGACACCATGACGCTGGCCGGCCGCGTCGCCGACGAAGCGCGGCGCCTGAAGGCCGATGCCGTCTTCGTCGACGAGGGCGGCGTGGGAGCGGGCGTGGTCGACCGCCTGCGCCAGCTCGGCCTCGATGTGATCGGCGTGCAATTCGGCGCCAAGGCCGACGGGCTCAGCTTCACCGGCCAGCACGAGCGCTACGCCAACAAGCGCGCCGAACTCTACGGCCATCTCCGCCAGGCACTGAAAGCCGGCCTGGCGCTGCCCGACCTCGCCGATCTCACGACGGACCTCACCGCCATCGAATACGGCTTCAATGCCAGGGACGAGATCCAGCTGGAGAAGAAGGAGCAGATGAAAGCGCGGGGGCTGGGGTCACCGGATCTCGCGGATGCGCTGGCGCTGACCTATGCATATCCGGTTGTGGCGGGTGCGGGGGCGACACGGTTCAGCGGCGGGGGAGGTGGGGGCCGACTCGTTA
>DATMUQ010000598.1:0-6189 GCA_035563795.1 Terriglobales bacterium
GTCGAGCCGCTGGCCACCGAACTCGAGGCGAACATAACCGCCGGCTTGGATGTCGCCGTTCCCGGCCAGCTGGAAGCTGTTTTCGACCTCATCCGGGAGAAATGGGGCAAGCTCGATATCCTGGTGCATTCCATCGCCTTCGCGCCGAAAGAGGATCTGCAAGGCGGCCTCCTCGACTGCTCGGCTGCCGGCTTCGCCAAGGCGATGGATGTCTCCTGCCATTCCTTCATCCGCATGGCCAAGCTGGCCGCACCCCTGATGCGCGATGGCGGCAGCATGTTCGCCATGAGCTATTACGGCGCCGACCGCGTGGTGCCGAATTACAATGTCATGGGACCGGTCAAGGCGGCGCTGGAAGCGGCCTGCCGCTATCTCGCTTATGAATTAGGGCCGTCAGGCATCCGCGTGCATGCGATCTCGCCGGGCCCCCTGAAGACGCGGGCGGCTTCTGGCCTGAAGGATTTCGAGCTGCTCCTGAACGAGGCGGCACAGAAGGCGCCACTTGGGGAGCTGGTCGATATCATGGATGTCGGATTCACCTGCGCCTATCTGGCGACGCCCTTCGCCAAGCGGGTGACCGGCGGCACCGTCTATGTCGATGGCGGGGCGAATATCGTCGCCTAGCAGATATAGGCGGTTCAGCCGCCGGAGCGCCGTCAAATCCAACATGTGTCGCCGCCGATAATGCGGCCTGAGCCGGAGATTGCCGCAGCATGTCGACTTCCATTGCCGTTCTCAATTCAGGCTCGTCCAGCATCAAATTCGCGATCTTCGATCTGACGTCTGGCTTCGCATTGCAGTTCCGCGGCCTGGTCGAGCGTATCGGTATCGATGGGCATCTCAAGGTCACCGATGCAGCCGGCAAGGTGGTCGAAGAAAAGCACTGGCAGCCCGGCGAATTGACCCATGAAACGGCGACGCATGAGATCTTCACCACAGCCACCAGGCTGCGACATGGGCAGCCGGTGCAGGCGGTCGGTCACCGGGTGGTGCATGGCGGCATCCAGTTCGATGCACCGGCGGTCGTCGATGCAAATGTACTGCAGGCTCTTAAGAAACTGATGCCACTGGCGCCGCTACATCAGCCGCATAATCTCGCGCCGATCGAGATCATCGCCAAGGCCGCACCCCATCTGCCACAAGTTGCCTGTTTCGACACCGCTTTCCATCGTCACCAGCATATCGAGGCGCAGAGTTTCGCTCTGCCGCGCGCTTTGACGGCAGAGGGTGTGCGGCGCTATGGCTTTCACGGCCTCTCTTACGAGTTCATTGTCTCCCGGTTGCGGGAGACCATGCCGGATCTTGCGGGGAAGAAGCTGATCGTCGCGCATCTCGGCAACGGCGCCAGCCTTTGTGCGATCGACCGGGGGCGCAGTGTCGCCAGCACCATGGGCTTCACCGCCGTCGACGGCCTGATGATGGGTACGCGCTGCGGTACCATCGATCCGGGTGTGCTGCTTTATCTGATGGATGAGCACAAGATGGATAGCGGCGCCATTGCCGATCTCATCTATCGCAAGAGCGGGCTGCTGGGCGTTTCCGGCATCTCCTCGGATATGCGCCAGCTTCGCCAGTCGCCCGCGCCTGAGGCGAAAGAGGCGATTGCGCTTTTCGTCTATCGCATCATCCGTGAAATCGGCTCGCTGACGGCGGCTCTGGGCGGGCTCGATGCGCTGATCTTCACCGCCGGCATCGGTGAAAACGATACTGCCACGCGGGCAGAGGTCGGTGCGGGCTGTGCTTGGCTCGGGCTGGCGCTTGACCCGTCGCGCAATGCGGCGGGCCAAGGCAAGATCAGTGCTGACGATTCCAGCCTGTCAGCCTGGGTGGTTCCCACCGATGAGGAGGCGATGATCGCCCGGCACACGGCGGAAGCGCTGAAGCTCCTGTCGCGTTGATTGCGGTGTCATAACCAGGGCGCTTCATTTGGGCTATTGTGAAACGCCCTGGAATGTCACCGTCCAGGCTGGTCACGAAAGTCGCACGATCTGGAAAATTTTCTCTGCTGACCTATAGGAGAAGTGGCCTGTTTCTGGATATTGCCCGGCCCTGCTTCAAATCCATGTTGGCTGTCAAGCGTTACGAGGCGGGAATACCTGTCACCATGCAAAAAAGTCATGGTCACTCCTGCTTCCCCGCGTTGCTTTCGCCTATACCTTTTGGCGCCGGCCGCCTATGACAGAGGGCCGTCGCTTGGCAGCAGATATCGCATAGCGACCGATCAATAGATGGGATCTATCATGAGCAATGACCTGAAGTTTTATATCAACGGCGCCTGGGTCGACCCGGTGAAGCCGGCGACACTCGACGTCATCAATCCGGCGACCGAGGAGGCTTTTGCCACCATCTCTGTCGGCAGTGCCGCCGATGTCGATCGCGCCGTCGCGGCCGCCAAGGCTGCCTTCCCGAAATTCACCAAGACCAGCAAGGCGGAGCGCCTGGCGCTGCTGAAGCGCATCCTGGAAATCTACAACCGCCGCTCCGAAGATATCGCCAAGGCGGTCTCCGATGAAATGGGCGCGCCGATGGGCTGGGCCCGCGATGCGCAGACCTGGGCCGGCCGCGCGCATCTGGAAGCGACCATCGCCGCGCTCGAGGAATTCGAGTTCGAGCATCAGCGCGGCAACAGCCGGATCGTCAAGGAAGGCATCGGCGTCGTGGCGCTGATCACGCCCTGGAACTGGCCGCTCAACCAGATCGTCTGCAAAGTGGCGCCCGCGATTGCCGCCGGCTGCACCATGGTGTTGAAGCCGAGCGAGATCGCGCCGATGAGCGGCCTGGTCTGGACCGAGATCATGCACGAAGCCGGCGTGCCGGCCGGCGTCTACAACATGGTCAATGGCGACGGTCCCTCGGTCGGCCAGGTGATGGCCGGCCATAAGGATGTCGACATGGTCTCCTTCACCGGTTCGACCCGCGCCGGCATCATCGTCGCCAAGACGGCGGCCGATACGGTCAAGCGCGTCGCCCAGGAACTGGGTGGCAAGTCGGCCAATATCATTCTGCCGGACGCCGATCTGGACGTCGCCGTCACCAAGGGTGTCGAAGGCTGCTTCGGCAATACCGGCCAGTCCTGCGACGCGCCGACCCGCATGCTGGTGCCCTCGAAGCTGCATGACCAGGCCCTGGTCATTGCCAAGAAGGCCGCCGAGACCCACAAGGTCGGCGATCCGAAGGCCGAAGGCACCGTGTTGGGCCCGGTGGTCAGCGAACTGCAGTTCAACAAGGTGCAGCGCCTGATCGAAGCCGGCATCGCCGAGGGTGCGACGCTGGTCACCGGCGGCACCGGTCGTCCGGAAGGCCTCAATCGCGGCTATTATGTGCGCCCGACCGTGTTCGGCAATGTCCGTCCGGACATGACCATTGCCCGGGAAGAGATCTTCGGCCCGGTCCTGTCGATCATCCCCTATGAGACCGAAGAGCAGGCGATTGAGATCGCCAATGACACGGTCTATGGCCTTGCCGCTTACGTCCAGTCGAAGGACATCAAGCATGCCCGCAAGGTGGCCCGCGAACTCCGAGCCGGTCAGGTCAGCATCAACTACCCGGATTGGGACACTTTCGCGCCCTTCGGCGGCTACAAGCAGTCGGGCAATGGTCGTGAATATGCCGATTGGGGCATCCACGACTTCCTGGAAGTGAAGGGCATCGTCGGCAACGGCGTGGAATAAGCGCGGATCTCCAATCCTGCGACGACAAACGAAGAGGGGCGCCACTGGCGCCCCTTTTTGCTTGCGCAGTGATCGATATGTCAGCCGCCAAGCGCCACGCCGCAAAGGCGGCCGATGCCATAGGTGACCGCCGCCGCCAGCAGACCGGTGCCGAGCTGACGCAGGGCCGAGAAGACCACGTGGCGACCGGTGAAAAGCGAAGTGCCGGCGCCGATCAAGGCGAGCGCCACGCCGCTCGATGCCAGGCTCGCTGCCTGGGCTGCCCATCCCTCCAGCCAGAACAGCGGAAACACCGGAAAGATGGCGCCGAGGCTGAACAGAGCGAAGGAGGCTGCGGCGGCCGACCAGGCGGAGCCGCCGAGTTCATCGGGATCGATGCCGAGCTCCTCGCGCACCAGGGTATCGATCGCTGTCTCCTTATTGGCCATCAGCTTTTCGGCCAAGGCCCGCGCCTGCGCTTCATCGAGCCCCTTGGCCTGATAGATCAGGATCAGCTCTTCCTTCTCTTCCTCCGGCATGCGTTCCAGTTCATCACTCTCGATGGCGATCTGCTGCTGGTTGAGCTCGCGCGAACTGGTGACGGAGAGCCATTCACCGAGCGCCATGGAACACGCGCCGGCGACCAGGCCGGCAAGCCCGGTCAGCAGGATCGTCCGTTCGGCACCGACCGCGCCGGCGACACCCATGACCAGGCTGAGATTGGAAATGAGGCCGTCATTGGCGCCGAGGACCGCGGCCCTGAGGGCATTGCCGCCGGTCCGGTGTCGGCCTTCGAGACGGGCCAGGCTGCTGCCGGACAGGCCGCCGGGCAGGCTGGTAGCGACCGCCTGGACGATGCGGTCATGCGATCTTTCGGCAGCGTCGAGGCCGGCCGCAACCGCTTCCGGCTGGCCTTCATATTGGCCGCTGTCGCGCTGCTCCTGGGCCATGATGGTGGGCAGCACGAATTGCGGGCCGAAGCGCCGTGCCAGGAAGGCAAGGGCGCGGGTGCGCCAGCCGGGCCGCATCGCTACCTGGCGCGCGCCGATACGCTGCAATTGCGTGCGCCAGAAGGCGGCATGCGCTTCCTCGACGGCCGCCAGCCGGCGATAGACCTCGCGCAGATGCGGGTCCTGCTCGGCATCGGCCAGGACCTTGTATAAATCGGCGCTGTCTACCTCGCCCTGCAGGTTGCGGCGAAACCTGAGCGATGTCTGCGTTTCCGCCATGAGATATCTCTCTCGCGTCCGATCATGCTGGCTCTGCAAATCCTATAGCATGACCGGCCGGACGGCGTCGAACGCCTCCGAAGCACAAGCCTCAGAAGCCGATGATCCGCTGGAGCAGGCGGCCCAAGCCTTCTTCAAGGCGAATGCTTGCTTCCAGGGCCACCAGGCAAACGCATTCGGATCCGGGATCGGCCACCGGGCGATGATGAATGTCGTCATCCGTCTCATAGAGATCGCCGGTGACATAGCGTCCGGTCTCGTCGGAGAACGATCCGTAAAGCACATGAGTGAGTTCGATCCCCTGATGCCCATGCTTCGGCAGCCGGCGACCGCCAGCGACCCGCAACAGCACGACCAGGGTCTCGGGATCTTCGTCTAGGCGGACACGGCTCCATCGCCGTCCGGGACCCAACCATCGCCAGGGGCCGATGTTGCGATGCTGGAGTGCCGCCGGTGCGATCAGCTTCTCCGTAAGATGCCGCGCGATATGCGGCGCCGTGACGGCCTGAGCGACCGGCGCCGCGTCGATCCGCGCCATCACCCTGGCGAAGGCGTCCGGCTCCATCTGTGCCGGTGCCGTCTCATCAAGCATGATGCCGCCGATCGCTTCGAGCTTCGCCAGCTGTGCGCGGCAGACCGGGCAGGTGGCGAGATGCACGGAGACGACGAGGCGCAATCCACCGGCCAGCGTACCCGCCGCATAATGGAGAAGCGTTTCCACGCTCGGATGATGCCGGGCGGTCATGTCTGGTCACCCAGGAGGCTGCGCAGGTGGCCCATGGCAAGCCTCACCCGTGACTTCACGGTGCCGAGCGGGATGCCGAGCTCACGGGCAATTTCCGCATGCGGCTTTTCCAGGAAGAAGGAGAGGCGCAGGATCAGTGCCTGTTCTGCCGACAATGTGGTCAAGGCCTGGTGCAGACGATCCGCCTCTTCATCGGCGACGACCATCGCTTCCGCCGATGGTGCCTCGTCCAGTTGCTCCTCATGGGCATCGCTGCCGAAACTGCCGACCGGCCGCTCGCGGTCGCGCCGCAGCCGGTCGATACGCTGGTTGCGCGCGATGGTGAAAATCCAGGTCGAGACACCGGCCCTGGCGGGATCGAAATAGGATGCCTTCTGCCAGACCGCGAGCATGGTCTCCTGGACGATTTCTTCCGCCAGTGAACCGGTGATGTTGGCGCGCAGCAGGAACCCTTTCAGGCGCGGGGCAAAATACGCGAACAGGACAGCGAAGGCCTGTCGGTCGCCGTCTTGGGCAACCGCCAGCATCAGCCGGCTGAGGTCCTCGGGAGAAAGAGATGCGGTAT
>DATMUQ010000599.1:0-7398 GCA_035563795.1 Terriglobales bacterium
TATCGCGCATATTGTCCAACAAAGGATCCATCGCAAGCCTCCGCTCCCCGATCCCCGGTTTCCTTGATGACCGATGCGGCCATTGAACCTCGGCGCCGCAAACAGAGCGTGAGCGCCTCACGCGGCTGAATTGTCGGAAGCGTGAAAAATCCGTAAAATCGTCGCGTTCAGATCGGGGCGTTCAGGCCGGGCAAGACCGATGAATGGAGCTGACCGACAGCCAGATCTCTTGCGTCTTCGCGTGCTCGGCGGCTTCGACCTGCAGCCGGGCGACGGGCTAGTCATGCCGGCGGGGGAAAGATCCGCCACGCCCGTGCTGGGGCGCAAGACGCGCGGGTTGCTCGCCTGTCTGGCGCTCTCACCAGGGAAGGCATGGCCGCGTGAACGGCTCATGGCGTTGCTCTGGAGCGATCGGAGCGAAGACCAGGCACGGGCCAGCCTGCGCCAGGCACTGGCCGAGATCCGCCGCGCGATCGGGGCGCAGGTTGTACGTACCGGCGACGATGCGATCAGCCTTGAATCCGCCCTCTTCGCCGTCGATGCGCTCGATTTCAACCGGTTGGCCCAAGCAAGCCAATGGGAGGAAGCGGCAGCGCTGTATCAAGGGCCATTCCTCGACGGCCATGGCGTGCATGATGACGGCTTCGAAGATTGGGTCCGGGGCGAACGGCAGCGGCTGCAGGAACTCGCCATCGATGTCCTCGAACGGCTCGTGGCATCGCGCAAGGGTGACGCCGCGATTGCGGCGGCGCAGCGGCTGTTGTCGATGGATCCCGTGCGCGAAACCACGCATCGGTTGTTGATGCGGCTCTATGCAGAAGCCGGTCAGCGGGCCAAGGCGTTGCGCCAATATGAGCATTGCTGCGATATTTTGGAGCGCGATCTGCAAGCGAAGCCGGATGCCGAAACTGTGCAGCTCCATCGCCAGATTCGCGACGAGGCCGTGTCGATTGCGGCCACAGCCGGCAACGCCAAGCGCCATCCGGATGACCGCGCTGAGGTCAAGCTGTCAATCGCCGTGTTGCCCTTCGCGAATATGAGCGGCGATCCGACCCAGGATTATTTCAGCAGCGGCATTGCCGAGGACATCGTCACCGAACTCGCCCGCTTCCGCTTCCTATTTGTGATCACGGGGCGCGACAGGGTTTCCGATGCTCGGGAGGCCGGCCATCGCCTTGGCGCAAGATACGCGGTAGAAGGCCAGGTTCGCCGTGCCGGCAATCGCGTGAGAGTCACGGTACATCTGATCGACTGCCTCAGCGGTAGCCATCTCTGGGGCGAAAGGTTCGATCGCGCATTCGATGACATCTTCCTCGTTCAGGAAGAGATCGCCCGTCGAATCATCGAGAACTTGGCGCCACGGGTTGAAGCAGAGGGGTTCGATACTGCTCGTCGGAAATTGCCCGAGGATATGCTGGCTTATGACTGCTATCTCAGGGCGAAGGCATTGTTCCAATGGCCGCGGGACGCAGCCGACCTGCAACAAGGCCGTGACTATTGCGACCGCGCGATCGCCATCGACCCCTCTTATGCGCGCGCCCATGCAGAGAAGTCCTTTAGTTACGCCATTGGCATCTACATCTTGGAACAGGACGACGTGGAGACATGGCGGCGACGCGCCCTGGAATGCGCCGAGCGCGCCGTGCTGCTCGACCCATTAGATGGATTCTGCCACCAGAGGCTTGCCGAAGCGGCCTTCCTCTCGGGCGAGCACGATCGGGCGCGCGATCACATTGCCAGATCGCTGGAGATCAATCCCAACGACGCCGATGTCTTGGCCACCTCCAGCTATTTGCACGCCTATGCCGGCGATCCGGAAGCTGGATTACGGGAGATCGATCTGTCGCTCAAGCACAACCCAACTCGCCCCTCCTGGTATCACTGGGTGCGAGGATGCGTTCTGTATATCCTCGGCCGGTTCGAGGAAGCGATCCGTGCATGCAAGCTGCACAGCCCTGCCAACGCCGATACCTTGTTAACATGTTCCGTGGCTTTGGCCGAGCTCGGGCGCTTGGATGAAGCTCAAGCAGAAATCCAGACGCTCCTCACCATCCGGCCGGGCGCTACGATACGCATAGTCAGAAGCCACTACTATTTTCTGCCAGATCTCGATCGTTATCTGGACAATCTCAGAAAGTCCGGACTACCGGAGGGATGACCTACGCTTATCGGTGGCACGCTTATATAATAGGGCAGGCATTTGATCAGAATCTCGTTGGTATGTGCTGCGCCCAATCAATCAGGTCAGCACTATTCAAGCAATGAACCTGATAAAAAAATCATTCGACATCTTCGGCAAAACAAATCCCAGATACAGCGAGGAGCCCGGGCTCCAAGCCATGTCTGGGATTGCGATTTCGTAGCCGGGGTTAGCTGCCGGCTATCAAGCACTGTCAACGGCCGCGCAGGGGGCATCAAGCCCTGCTGTCACGCACCTTGCCGCTGGCCACGCGGTTGGCGGCGCTGACGATCGCCATCAGCGAGGCCTTGACGATATTCGAGTTCATGCCGACACCGAAAACCGTGCTGCCATCGGCAGTGCGGGTTTCCAGATAGGCGACCGCCGAGGCGTCATTGCCGAGGCCGACCGAATGCTCGCGGTAATCGACCACCTTGAGCTCGATGCCGGTATGCTTGTGCAGGGCATCCATATAGGCGTCGATCGGACCGTTGCCACGGCCTTCGATGACGACTTCCTTGCCCTTGTCGCGCAGCTTCGCCGTGAGGTTACGCATCTCGGTCGCGTGAGAGTCGGCCGAGGTCTGGTAAGAGATGAACTCATAGGGCGACTTCAAGCCGAGATACTCGTCATTGAAGGCCTGCCAGATCGTGCTGGCGGAAATCTCCTTGCCGGTCTTGTCGGCAATGTCCTGCACCGTCTGGCTGAATTCCATCTGCAGTTTGCGCGGCAACTGCATGCCGTGATCCTTCTCCATCAGATAGGCGACACCGCCCTTGCCGGATTGGCTGTTAATGCGGATCACCGCCTCGTAATCGCGGCCGACATCCTGCGGATCGATCGGCAGATACGGCACCGCCCATTCCGGGTCATTGGCGGTCTTCATCGCCGCAAAGCCCTTCTTGATGGCGTCCTGATGCGAGCCAGAGAAGGCCGTGAAGACGAGATCGCCGGCATAAGGATGGCGCGGATGCACCGGCAACTGATTGCAATACTCAGCCGTGCGCACGAGATCGTTGATGTCGGAGAAATCGACCTCGGGATCGATGCCCTGGGTGAACATGTTCAGGCCCAAAGTGACGAGATCGACATTGCCGGTACGCTCGCCATTGCCGAACAAGGTACCTTCAATGCGGTCAGCGCCGGCCTGGACACCCAGTTCCGCAGCAGCCACGCCCGTACCACGATCGTTATGCGGATGCAGCGAGATGATGGCGCTGCCGCGGTTCTTCATGTTGCGGCAGAAATATTCGATCTGGTCGGCATAGAGATTGGGCGTCGACATTTCAACGGTCGCCGGCAAATTGAGGATGCACTTGTTCTGCGGCGTCGGCTGCCACACATCCATCACCGCCTCGCAGACCTCGATCGCATAATCGATCTCGGTGCCGGTGAAGCTCTCCGGCGAATACTGGAAGACAAATTCCGTGTTGCCCGTTGCCGCCTCGGCGAACTTGCGGACGAGTTCGGCACCGTGCACGGCGATCTGCTTGATGCCTTCCATGTCCTGGCCGAAGACCACCCGGCGCTGCAGGGTCGAGGTCGAGTTGTAGACATGGACGACGGCGCGGCGGGCACCGACCAGGCTCTCATAGGTGCGCTCGATGAGGTGGTCACGCGCCTGGGTTAGCACCTGGATGGTGACGTCATCGGGGATGAGATTCTGCTCGATCAACTGGCGGCAGAAATCGAAATCGGTCTGCGAAGCCGAGGGAAAACCTACTTCGATTTCCTTATAGCCCATCTTGACCAGGGTTTGGAACATGCGGAGCTTGCGCTCCGGTCCCATCGGCTCAATGAGGGCCTGATTGCCGTCGCGGAGATCGACCGAGCACCAGATCGGCGCCTTGGTGATCATCTTGTCGGGCCACGTTCGGTTCGGCAACTTGATCGGCTGGAAAGCTTTGTATTTTTGACTGGGATCGATGCGCATGATGCGACTTCCTAATGCAATGTGATGTTGTCTGGCGAAGAGACGACGCGCGATACAGCCGCCGGGTGGCCGTCCTGGGGCATAAGCCCCTAGGCCCGACGACCGTGACGAAGTCGCAGCGTTGCAGTCAGACCTGCCCTGGGCGCGCCAAAACCTGACGCCAGACAAAAACCCGATGTGTTTATGAAAGCTGCGGGGATCACGATCAACCCCTAATCCTTTGGTTTTTTGACGATTCTGTCCGGTTTGTATCCGGAGGGACCGGCCCAAACGGGGCCGCCCGGCGCGATTAGCACGCCGGGGTCGTAAGTCGCAGAAGCTGCGTCCAAAGGGCGATGGTTGACATCATGGGCCTAATTAAACAGCCACTCGCTGCAGGGTCAAGTATTAATAGAGTTGGTATCAATCAGGGCCAAATGACGGTAGATAAGGCGGAAACTGGTCTGGCCGGTCGCCCTCAGCTGCGCTCTTTTGGCTCAGCGGCAGCGGTTCCGCTTCAATTGCCCCCCTTCCGGGCGGCTGTTAGTATCCGGCCGCGCGACGGCGGTAGCACTCGCTAAGCCGGCCCGTCGCCCCGTTATTTTGGTCTTTGCCTGGATAGCATCGCATATGTCTTTGTTTCAGTTGTCGAATCTCGGGATGGTCTATGACCCCTACCCGGTTGGCGTCATCACCCCGGTCTTCGAGCCAGGCTTCTACCAGGAGCTGCTGCGCAGCTATCCGCCGATGGAGCTGTTCCGCTTCCTCCCGCGATTCGGGAACAAATATTCGCTCTCCGAGAAGAACCATCCGAAGAAGTATGAGCAGTACATCGCCAGCCAGCCGGCCTGGCGGGAACTGCATCGTTATGTGAAGAGCGACGACTTCATTTACTCGATCATCGACACCTTGCGGGAACGCAAGGTCGATCTCGGCATCCGCCGCGAGACCCAGACTCTGGGCAGCCGCTGGAAGACCATCTTCAAGCATGTGACGCGCGGCCAGTTGCCGATCAGCCGGGCGCCGATCTATTCGCGTTTCGAGTTCTCGGCGCTGCCCGCCAAAGACGGCTATGTCGTCCCCCATACGGATTCGCCGGGCAAGTTCATCACCCTCGTCATCACCATGACCGAGGGCGAGGATTGGAACACCGGCTGGGGTGGCGGCACCGATATCCTCAAGCCGAAGGATCCCTCGGATACCTATAACTATTTCAACCGGCAGATCGACTATGCCGGCTGCGACGTGCTGCGGACGGTCGACTTCCTGCCGAACCAGGCGATGCTGTTCGTGAAGACCTTCAACTCGCTGCATGGCGTGCAGCAGATGACGGGACCAGAAGGCACCATGCGCCGCACCCTCACCATCAATATCGAACAGGATTACTGATCGCCGGAAGATATCCGGGTCAGCGCAGGATGATGCCGCCCGCGCGGGCGGTCACTTCATCACGTTGTTCCAGATTTTACCGTACATCGTCATCACCTGCTGATCGCAGGCCGGGACGAATTGCGGCTTGAAGCCATTGGGAACAGAAATCTCCGGTGCTTGCGTCAGGCTTTGCGGCAGGAATTGCGCCGTTCCCTGAATGCCGTTGTCATAATGCGCGAAGCTGGTGAGCTTGGCGGCGATTTGCGGTTCCATCAGGAAATTCTGGAACAGCTTGGCATTGTCCATGTTCGGCGCCTGCGCCAGGACCACGAGGTTATCCATCCAGCTCTCCATCCCTTCCTTGGGATAGACATAGGCGACGCTCGGCACTTGCTCGCGGGCCCGCTGCGACGAGCCGTTCCAGTTGATGGTCGCATAGGCGCTCTTCGATGTCATGATATCGATGACGCCGTATTCCAGCGACTGCCAGTTCTTCTTGGCGCTGCTCAAGGTCTGCTGGATGGTCTTGAGATCGTCCTTATTAGTCGAGCAAAGCGGGATGTGCCGGTAATAGGCGATCGAGTTGATCACATCCTGCACTTCCGGAACCGCATTGATGTGACCGCGCAGCTCGGCCGGTGGATCGAAGATCAGCGACCAGCTATCGTGTGGCCCCTTATAGAGATCGGTGTTCACGCTGAAACCGGTGGTTCCCCACAGAAAGGGCACCGTGTAATGGCGGCCGTCATCCCAGAAGACATGTTCGAATTCCGGCCGCAGATTCTTGTAGTTCTGCATCTGGTTCGGCTCGGTGCGCGCAATGAGGCCGTCGCGGATCATCATCGGCACGACGAAATTGCCGGCCACCACCACATCATAGCCGGTGGCACCCGCCTTCACTTTAGCGAGCATCTGGTCGTTGCTGTCATAATTGTCGACCGTCGCGTCGATGCCATACCGGTCGCCAAAGATCTTCACCACCTCGGGATTGAGGTAGTCGCCAAAGACGTAGATATGGAGCGCGCCGGATGCCACAGCCGCCGAGGGAGCCGCAGCCACCGCCAACAGCAAAGCGAATAGAGGGCTGATTGCAGCGCCAATATGTCGACTGCGGCGCATGTTCACTTCCGCCCCATATCTTCAACCATGGGATGCCGCCGGCAAGATACGTCCGGGCAAGGCGAGACCCACCTCGCGCCGCGATAAAGGGCGTATGGAAACGATTGCGCGCAGCATGTCAGCATCTCTGATACGGCTTTCACCCCGGCCCGAATACGGACCGGCGCGACATCATTTCGCGCATCATATTGTACTCAATTTTTTCTGGAAAGAGCCGCTGCGCCGTTACTCGTTATTGGCGCCCCGCGCCTCGCCGGCGTGGCAGGCCTGGGCAAATCCGAGGATCTGCCGGACCAGCCCGGGAAAGACCTCTTCCAAATCCGGGCGCAAGGAAACGAAGCAGCGTGTCCCCTCTTTGCGGGTCTGGGTGATCCCAGCTTCGCGCAGAATTTTCAAATGGTGGCTGAGTGTCGAGTTGCAGACATCGACGTCGAATTGGCTCCAGGCCAGTTCCTCGCCTTTGCTGAGCCGGCAGACGAGCGACAGGCGCACCGGGTCACTCAGTGCACCAAGCACACTTGTCAGGTTGACGTCAGATAACTTCGGGTGGTCTGGCTGCTTCATCGTCTTCTGATGCCGAAATCTTCTGGGCAGGATCTCCTGCCGCAAAGAACCGGCCTTTCTACACTGTCAGTGGGGATTTATGTCGCGATGTGCCCCCTGACAAGAGCCAGGCACTGTCATGTGATTGTTTTGCCGCATCGCATCATCCGCCCCTTGTGGTCCGGCCCGGCCGTATTATATTCGATAATCATCGAACATAGAACAGTTCGAGCACTCACCGCCTGTTGACCGAACTTTCGCATTTAACTCATTG
>DATMUQ010000600.1:0-2090 GCA_035563795.1 Terriglobales bacterium
GGGCGGCATGCCCGTGCCGCTATCCGATACCGAGAGCCTGACATATTCCCCAATCTGAATATCCGGATTGAGGCTGGTGTAATCCGTATCGATCTCGCAATTCTCGGCCTGAATGAGGAGGGTGCCGCCATTCGGCATGGCATCGCGTGCATTGACGGCGAGATTCATCAGGGCCGATTCCAGCATCGAGGGATCGGTACTGGTCGCCCAGAGGCCGTCCTGGATGGCGACCTTGATGGTGACGGCTTCCCCTAGCGTCCGCTTCATCAATTTGGCCAATTCCTCGACCAGCGGGGAAATGTCGAGCCGCTTCGCCTGCATCGGGCGTTGCCGTGAAAAGGCCAGGAGTTGTCGCGTGAGTTCGGCGCCGCGCAAAGCCGCCGTCAGTGACTCATCGATCGGCAGGCGTGACGCGTCATTGGCGGGCAATTTCTCGGTGACGTAATCGAGATTGCCGATGATGACAGCCAGCAGGTTGTTGAAGTCATGGGCGATGCCGCCGGTGAGCTGGCCGACCGCTTCCATTTTCTGCGCTTGCCGCAGCTGCATTTCGGCCCGCTTCTGGTGGGTGATGTCGATGGCAGCGCCACCGACCCAGCGTTCGCCGTCGACGCCGCGGAACGGGAAGCGGATCGATTGCAGGACCAGCGCCTGCCCATCGGGAGTGGTCACTTCTTCCAGCGCCTCGACCGGCTGATTGGTTGCGATCACCGCGCGATCATTGCGGCACCAGGCCTCGGCATACTCGGGCGAGGTGAGGTCGAAATCGCTGCGGCCGCGCCAGGTCTCATTCTCCATGCCGAAGGTGCGGAGGCAGGCGCGGTTCATGTATTGGTAGCGGCCTTGCTCGTCCTTGACCCAGGCGATGACCGGGGTGGCGTCCATGAAGGCGTTGAAACGCTCTTCGCTTTGCAGCAGGGCGGTCGTGCCATGTTCGACCCGTTGCTCCAACATCTGGTTCATGGTGCGCAGGGCAAGGTCGAGCTTGCGTTCATCGGTGGCGTCGCGGAACACCAGGACAGCGCCCAGAGGTGTATCCGCCAGGCCATAGATGGGGGCGCAGCTATCGGCGATCGCCAGTTCGTTGCCGTTGCGGGTGATCAGGATCGTGTGATTGGCGAGGCCGACAATCTTGCCGGTTGCCAGGACCTGGGCGACCGGAATGACCGCTGGCTCGCGGGTCAGCTCGTTGATGATCTTGAAGACATCGCCGATCGGCCGGCCGATCGCCTCGGCGGCCGGCCATTCCGACATCTGTTCGGCGGCCCGGTTGAACTTGGTGATGACGCCGGCCTTGTCCGTCGCGATCACGCCATCGCCGATCGAACCCAAGGTGACGGACAAACTTTCCTGGCTGCGGCGGCGCTCGATCATTTCGCGCTGCATCAGGATGAAAATGGCACTGATCAGGGCGATACTGAGGGCCGCACCGGCAATCAGGAAAATGCGGGCATAGGCGATGGCCTCGGATACGCGTTGCAACCGCGCCTGATAGAGATCGTCTTCCAGCCCGACCATGGCGGAGAACAGGTCGCGCGACTGATCCATCAGCTGCTTGCCACCTTGGGCAAAATGCAGGTTTTCTTCCGGTGTCGTCGCGCCGGCCTTGGTCGCTTCTTGCCATTGCCGGAGCAGGGCCATTTCCTGGTCGACGATCTGCGTCAGATACGCCAGGTTTGCCTGTTGCGTCGGATTATCGCGGGTCTTCTCCTGCAATGCCGCAAGCTTCGCCGGCACCTCGGTGACCGCATGCTGGTAGGGCTCGATAAACTCCACTTGGCCGGTCAGGGCATAGCCGCGCTGGCCGGTTTCGGCATCGATCACCAGGCGCTGGGTATCCTTGAGCAGCCGGGCGACACCGCGGGTATGCACGACCCATTGCGACAGTGTGGTGATCTGTTGCTGGTAATAGATGGCGGAACCGATGATGGCGAGATTGATCAGCAAGGCGAGGCCAAGGCTCGCCAGTCGGAATCTGCCCGTCGAGATGAAATTGGTTGCCCGCGGCTCCTGCAATCGCGCTCCTGCTTGCGAAGATTAGGTCAACAGAGCCCTTACATCATTTCTGTCAGTCCCGCCTTCCGTAGCGG
>DATMUQ010000601.1:0-3117 GCA_035563795.1 Terriglobales bacterium
CGGCGCCAGATCTCCGGCGCCTCATCGGCGATCTGCCCGGCCTTGGCCAGCACCCATTCGCTCGAGGTACGATTGCTGTAATGGCGCAGAAAATCCGGCTTCGCCGCCGTGATGCGATCCGCCCAGGCGATCGCCGCATGATGCTTCCACAGTTTCGCATAGGCATGCGGCTCGTCGGGATAGAGCGTTGAGAGCGGCGTGCCGTCGGCGAGACATGGCAGTGGCGTCGAGGCGGTGAAATCGAGGCCGATCGAGCGGATCTCGCGCCCCTTGCCCAACGCCGTCAGCACGACCTCCGCCGCTTCGGCGTAATCAGGCGCCGCCTGCAGCGCCCAGTCGCGGGGCAGCTTGCGGCCATTCGGCAAAGCCGCCGTCATGACACCATGGCGATAGGGATGGACATGGCTGCTGACGGCAGCGCCGGTCGCCGCATCGATGAGGACGCCGCGCGCCGATTCCGTGCCGAAATCGAGACCGATGATATAAGCCGTCATTGCCTCCCCACCGCACGACACCCCGCCATCTGCCGGCGGAAGGGCCCTGCTCTTTCCATGATCTTCAGGCGCGCAGCAGCACGCCGCCCTTTGGTTATCTCGTTATGTCCCCGCCGGCTTATCCAGTGCCCGGCATGGGAAAGGCTGCTGTCATCAACCACGCCGCGACAAGCAAGATCCCCGGCTTATCGCCCTCTCTGAACTTTGCATTTTGTTCACTCTGTTGACAAATGCAACGATCAGTTCTTAATCTTTCGCGTTTTTGCCGCCAGGCTGATCGCCGCAGACCGGACTGGCCCCGATTGGGTAGCATGTCCATGAAATCGCGCCACAGCGCCTTCGATCTCCTTATCTGTGATTGCGACGGCGTGCTCGTCGACAGCGAAATCGTCGCCGATCGCATCCTGGTGGAGACCCTGACCAGCCTTTACCCGGGACGCGGCGCCGAGACCGTCCTCGCCAATGGCTTCGGCACCCAGACCGAGGTGCTGCTGGCCCGTGTGGCCGACCATTTGGGCGAGGCCCTGCCAGTCAATTTCAGCGAGGAACTCCGCAACAACCTGGACCGGCGCTTGGCCCTGGAAGCCGAACCCATCCGTGGCATCCGCCAGGCGCTGGAGACGGCAGGCCTGCCGGTCGCTGTGGTTTCCAACAGCCCAGAAAGCCGGGTCCGCAATGCCATCCGCCGCGCCGAGATCGGCCATCTGATCGGCGATCGCATCTATACTGCCGATCATGTGGAGCGGCCGAAACCCGCCCCCGATGTCTATCTGCTGGCGGCCCATAGCCTGATGGTGCCGCCGGAACGCTGCATCGTCGTCGAGGATAGCGGCCCCGGCGTCACCGCCGCCAAAGCCGCCGGCATGTCGGTGATCGGCTTCGTCGGTGCCAGCCACATCCCCGCCGGCCACGACGCCAAACTGCTCGGTCTCGGTGCCGGCCATATCCTCAACGACATGGCCCTGCTGCCGCAGCTCATCGCCGATCTTGGCCGGCAGCGCTCCGCGTCCTGATAGCAGTCGCTCCCCTTTCGGTCAGCTTCATCGCGGCATATCCGCAAAGCAATCCGCCAGGAAATCCATCACCGCCCGCACCGGTGGCGATTTCTGCAGG
The DNA here is from genome assembly GCA_035563795.1 of Terriglobales bacterium. Taxonomy (GTDB): domain Bacteria; phylum Pseudomonadota; class Alphaproteobacteria; order Dongiales; family Dongiaceae; genus Dongia_B. The sequence goes on from DATMUQ010000601.1 coordinate 1,608, forward strand.
TCGCGATGCACCACCACCCAGATATCGCGGCTGATCGTCGCCGGTTTTGCGGTGACACGGACCAGCGTCGGATCGCTATCGGCGAGATAGATCGGCAGGGCGGCGATGCCGACACCTGCTTGCGCGGCGGCGAGCTGGCTCAACTGGTCATTGGCCTGCAGCACGATCGGCCGGCTGCCGGCAACGGCCTTCACCCAGCGCTGTTGCGGCAGATCGTCAAAATCACGATCGCCGGCGATGAAGCAATGACCGGCGCTGGGCAGCGACGACAGATAGGTGCCGGTCGCGTAAAGCGCGAAGGCCAGGCTGCCGAGCTTGCGCATGACAAGCCCGGTTTCCGTCGGCCGCGACAGGCGAATGGCGAGATCGGCCTCACGGCGTGACAGGGATGCTGCCCGCTTCTCACCGATGAGACGCAGGGTGATGCCAGGATGCACCGATCGCAGGCGATCGAGGCGCGGTGCGATGCGCGAGGATGACAAGGCTGGCGGCGCACTCACCGTGACCTCGCCGTCCAATCCCTTTTGCAGGGAACGCGCCGCACGACCCAGCGAATAGGCCTCGTCATCCATCCGTTCGGCAATGGCGGCAACCCGCCGCCCATCGGCCGTCAGCTCATAGGCGCGGGCACGACGGTCGACCAGCTTGAGCGTGAGGCTCGCCTCCAAGGCAGCGATGCGCCGCGCCACGGTGGCATGATCGACATCGAGCCGCCTGGCAGCTGCCGACAACGACTTCTCCCGGGCAAAGACCGCGAAATGATGCAGGTCCTCCCAATCGAATGAATGTGGTGCCAGGACAGGTGCATCCATCTTGTGAAAAATCTCACAGATCATTTGCAGATATACGCAATTTTGCATGATCCGCGCCCGCCGTAAAATCACTTCATTCCGGAGACGATCTACGGGTATGGAGCAGAGGATGACAACGGTCATACGCATGAGAGCCGCCGGCGATATCAGCGTCCTGGAATCCGCCGAAACCGAAATCGGCATGCCGGGCCCTGGCGAGGTCCGCGTCAGCCAGAACATGGCCGGTGTCAATTTCCTCGACATCTATCACCGCCAGGGCCTCTACCCCCTGTCCTTGCCCACCGTGCCCGGCGTTGAGGCGGTCGGCCATGTCACAGCATTGGGTGCCGGCGTCAGCGGGTTGGAAGTAGGTGACCGAGTAGTCTATGGCGGCGTCATTGGCGGCTATGCCAGTGAGCGCTTGTTGCCGGCCTGGCGTGCCATCAGGCTGCCGGAATCGATCAGCGATGAGGTGGCAGCCGGCGGCTTTTTGAAAGCCCTTACCGTGCAGATGCTGATGCGACGGGTCTACCGGGTGCAACCGGATGACTGGATCCTGGTGCAGGGAGCGGCAGGCGGGGTCGGCTCGCTGCTTTGCCAATGGGCGAAGCGCGATGGTGCCACGGTGATTGGCACGGTGGGCAATACGGCCAAGGCCGACTATGCGCGGGCGCAGGGGGCGGCCCACGTCATCATCGGCCGCGACGCCGATTTCGCCG